>NZ_DBPRYF010000009.1:0-17196 GCF_059755235.1 Sulfurisphaera sp. | reverse complement strand
TGTAAGAGCAATGAAGAGGTACATAGTTTATCCACCAAAAGAGTACCAAGAGAAATTGGAAAAGCTCCACGGAAAGAAAGTTAAAGTCATTGTTATTGAGGAAAGTGATTAAGTAAGTGAAAATAATGAATGTTCATTAGGAACTGAAGAGAGGCTTAATGTAAATGGAGGAATAGCTAGATATGAGAATGACTGGTATTTAAGGCAAGATGACAAATCAAATGTATGGCTTATTTCAACGCTATGTTAGCTCAACAATACATCTTGGAAGGAGGCAAAACCAAAGCAAAAAGCTACATTGATTGGGTAATTAAAAATTATGTTACTTGATTAGAATAATACCAAGGCAAATCAGTGGCAAAGGCACATATCCTTCAGTTTCTCCACTAGTTAAGAGCTATGCCGAGTTTATAAAAACAATATACTATTATAAACAAGTTTAATACATAAAATATTTTCTCATAGAAAGAGATAATTTTCTACTAATCTTAGTATTTGTCTCTTTTCCGAAGCTCTGTAGAAATCCCTAGTAAAGCATTTATTTAGGGGATTTTTCGGATTTATGACTCACCATGTGATAACAAAAATTTCTAAATTCGTCATGAAATCAAATAAATATAAGTTGATCGAACAAGCTGTAATTATATCCAAAAGGGTTCTCCCTCCTTATTCCTCTAAGTTCTCAAAGAAGAAGTCCAAGTAGTATCAGCTCTTTGTCATTCTTTTATACAAGGTTTGGACAAACAAAAGTTATCGTGATGTTATTGAGATAATATCATCAAAACTCTGTATTTATTGCCCTCTTATCTCTTTCAGAAATACCTCATTTTCGCAACGGAATTTTGTCAAAGGATTAGCATGAAACTTATTGCTTCTGTCTTTAACAAAATCTCAAAAGTCTTTCATGGGACTGCTGGATAATATAACCATAATTGATAGTTCAGGGTTTTCCGTTAACTACCACTCATATTATTACGATAAAAGGCTTAACGATTTTGGTAGGAAGAAGAAGTATGTAAAAGCAACAATAATTGTTGATGAAAAATCGCAGATAGTAGTTGTATATGACGTTCATTTTGGTGAAATTCACGATTCAAAGGAGTTTAAGAAGACGTTGGAAAACATGGACAAGGAACTAGTTGATAAGCTCGATGTCATTATTGATGATAGGGGATACGACTCAGAGGAAAACCACATTATTGCCAAAAACATGGCCTTTTTGCAATAATACCAGGAAGGAATGAGGATGTTCCGATACATCTAAAGGAGGAAACAGAAAAGGATAAAAAAGTACTTGCCAGAAGAGTACAAAAGAAGGCCTATAGTTGAGACTGTGCATTCAGCAATAAAGAGGAAGAGCGGATCATTTGTTAGATCAAGAATACCAGAGTTAGCTGAAAAAGAGATTGCATTAAAGATAATAGCGTATAACATAAGAAGGGTAATAATCATAAGTAATTCTATATTCATTTTCATTGTTTTTAGGTTTTCTACAGAGCTATCTAATTATAGAAAAGATATAAGTATTTAAACCAACTGACTAGGGGAAAAGGTAATACCCTCAAAAACGGTTTACTGATCGATAAAACAACTTAACTATCTCTTTAGGGCACCGGTCTTTTTTCACCATGTATTTTCTCTATGCTTACAAAATTAACGTCGATTCCTTCAAAATACCATATAATGGACATCACTCCGCCAATCGCCCATAATATAAAGCTGTAGACCAAATATAATGCCAAATTGTTTGATAAGTAAACCGAAAGTGCATAAACTGATATAGCAGACATTGTTATTGGCACTATTCTTATAAGTCCTATCATAAATGCCCTTAATTTACTAGGCATCAAAACTGGCTCATAAACCGTTCTAACTGCCCATCCAAATTCGCTAAAGAGCATATTTATTACTAGAAGAACATAAAACATTACTAAGTTAAAGTTCATAGTTAGGAGAATTATTGGTACCATACTCAATGTTCCACCTATATATGAGAAGAGCGTAAATACCCTCGTTTTAACCTTGTTTATTATATAAGTTGCAATAAATCCTGTAATTGATGCACCCAGATTCGCTATAAACACTATGAACGCAAGGGTACTACCTTGAAAGTAAAAGTCTGCAACATAAAAAGCCATTAAACCATAAGTTAAGTATTGTGAAACACCTATTAAAGCTAGGAACAAATAACTGAAACCAAGAGATATTTCCTTTTCCACCTCTTTTTCTTTTATTTCATTTACTCGTCTAACTAATCTTTCCACCTCTCTTTCTGCCTCATATACTTTACCTTTCACTGTTAACCATCTAACCGACTCGGGCAATAGTAGCCTTATTATTATAGCTGTTATTATGCCTAGAGCCGCAACTAAACCGATTGATAAGAGTTCAATTGCAAATGAGTCTGAGGCACTGTAAGTGATATACCCTATCAGCGCAGCCACCATTGCACCTATATTATCAAAGTTCGGTGCTAGAATTAACATCTGATCTCTATATTTTAATGGCATCATTTCTGCTGTATAGGACAGCATTACTGGCACTTCCCCTTCAACGCCAAGAATACCTAAAACTATTCCGAGTATAATTAAAAGAAGATATGGGATATTAGCTAAGTTATTTGTGTTAAATCCTGCTAATACAGCAGCTAAAATTAATAGTGCTGTTCCAGCCGAATAAAGGCCCATAGTTATAAAAAAGGTCGTTTTTCTTCCTAACCTGTTATCAGAGAAAAATGGCAAAATTAAGTCCCCAGCCAATGTAGCGAAAGTTGGCATTAATAAGAAAAGTATGTTGTTTATTGAAGGATAAATTAAAGGTGCTATTGATGATATAACTCCCCACATGAAGTAACCAACTGCAAGAGAGAAGAACATTAAAGTGTGAAGTGACGTCCACACACTTTTGTCTACTAATTCTAATGGTTTCTTTTCCACAATTAAATTGTATATTATCAACTTATAAATATGCTTATATGAATTTTCAGAATCTTTGTAAAAATTAATTATTCATATTCTATCTTGTAGCACATTTGATCTTTGTTCTTTATTAGCAAATCGCATCCCTTATAAGCTAACCATACTTTAACTTCGCCAAGTTTCTGAGTCAATATTACTGTTGCTGGTTCATTAGAATTTTCCTTAATCCATAAAGCATATCTCCCGTCTAAACTGTCTAAATGCGACAAAAATTTTTCCACTTGCAAATCTTCAAGCACATCTACAAGAAGTGAAAAACGTAGAGTCCAAATCTTAAGCTCCTCGATCTTCTTCTTTCTGATAGTATCATCTTGTATTCCAAGATATTATAATAGTAAAGTTTTGGATTTATTACTGCTTCTAAAACACTACTATCTTCTAAGAAATATACCTTAATATTATTTTTCTGCAAAAAGGATCTAAAAGTAGAAAGTTTCTCCAGTAGTTTACTGACGATCTCGGCTTCTGGTAAATTAAACTTCAAGTTCAAACATTCAGCCTCTACTTCTTTGCAATTGTTCTCTAAGCATTTATTTATGATAAGTTGTAAATCCCTAGTATATTCAAAGATATAGTACTCTTTTTCATCTTTTCCTTTACATGGCTCTAAATAATCTCCTTTAATGCAATAAATGAATTTCATTATTTATTATTGGGTTAACTAATATTTATGGGTTCTAATTGTTAAGTTTTAAAGATTCTTTATATAGGCTGAATCTAACCTAGAAGTTTAACAATTTCTGAGGCGTCTTTTATCCTTCCTTTGATACACCCTACTACTACTTGTTTTAATTCTGTTGGGACGTTGAAGGGTAAATCAATACTCCACGAATTTATTACATTTTTTGCCTCTGCAACTTTCACTAAAGCCCCTCTTAAATCATTGTTTAAGTATAAGGTCAATCCCTCATCTAATGGCTGAGCAATTGGGCTAATTTTGTTGGAAAGCATTATATAAGTAACCATACCCAAAGAGAAGATGTCCATTTCTTTTTCTGCCCCTAAGCCTAAAATTCCATTTTCAAGCTGTTTAGGTGAGCTATACTCCGGTGTTATTTGATATATTTTCCCTCCAATTTTTGTAGCTGACCCAAGATCTCCTGGCTTTATTATTTTAGGATTCGTTAAAAGCCTATTTAATGTTGTACTTAAATCTTGAGGTAGTTTCTCAGCGAAGAATATGTTCTGTGGCTTTATATCGAGATGTACATAACCTGATGAATGTATGTGAGAAAGCGCTAATGCTACTTGCTTAACAATTATCTTTACGATTTGATACCATTCGTTCTTCTCTACATAAAGTGACATCAACTCCTTCACGGTTCCTCCTTCCATGTATTCCATTATTATAGCAGGAGGATTATGTAAGTACGTCTCGCCATTCCCTCTAATTATGTTACTTATCTGGTTTATGTCAATGAAAATCCCATACAGTTTAACTATATTTTCATGGTTGCTTAATTTAACAATATTGTTTGACTCTTTGAATAAATCCATGAAACTAGTTATTGCTATGGTTTGGGATCTAGAAGGAGGACCTATCTTGAGAATTTTTATTGCATAACTTTTCCCTCCGTTCTCCCCCTTTACAACATAACTATTTCCTCCTTCTCCTATAATTCCCGTTATCTTATAACCATAAATTTGCTCATTTATCCAGACTTTGGGATCCCATGAATAGACGTTAAGTTGTTTCGTTTGATACACATTTTGTTGTAGATCTAGTTTTACACACTCATAATTTATGCTTATAATTTTTTGATCTCTATTAACCGTGTCAAACCTCTGTTCTGGTTCACACATAACGTTTCCTATTATAATCTCGCTGGCTTTCCAAGATATTCTACTAGACGAGGGTAAGAGTGGTATTATTATTTCATTTGAGTCTACTTTATGAGTAATCTTTATTCCATCAACTTCTAACGAAACCTCAGAATTCTTAGGTAAGCCCTTAATTACGAAAGTAACCATACAATCTTTAAATTTATCTAAATCTACAGTCTGATGTTTAGTAAAATTTATCTTTATTTTATCTCCTCCCTTCGCTTCACCATAATATGTATCTGGTATGTAATAGTCGTTTCCAACTTTTACTGGACAGATTATATAATTACCTTCTTTTTCTTTAATGCTAGTAAAATCGTCGTTTACCTCATAGGTTTTGCCATTGAAATTTAAAAACCAAGTAACTCCTTGGGGAAGTCCGCTTATCTCAAAGAATATCTCCTTGTAATCCAATCCTTTATATCCTCTATAAGAGAGAAAACCTAAGTATGCAGAAGTAGCAGAAACTGAGAAAAGGATATAATAGTTTAAAGGAATTCCCAGAAGTATGGAGCCAAGATAAAATAAAAGAAATGTAACATCTACTATTCCTATCAAAATATTTCCAATAACGTAATATGTGTCAGATTTACTACTATCTTTCAAGTCTAAGATTATGTAAAAGGATGTTAAGAGAGAAGCAGGGTATAAAAACGTTGGAAATTCAATAACACTTGATATAAATGAAGTGGGAATAGCGTATTTGATGTATTTTCTATTTATTGAAGAAAGAAATGTAAAAGGTGCCGAAATTAAACCAAATAAAACTAAGGGAAAATGAATTCCATAAATTATAGTTAAAAAAGTGTTAGCAATAGTCGCACGGAACAACTTATCATTAAGAATTTCCGTAAAGCATCACCGATCAGACCGGTGGTCTATAATCACCAATCATTATCCCAGCGATTGTTTTAGTTTATGTAAAAGAGGTATTTAAGAATATATAAACCAGCGTTTCCCAGATCACGTCATTTCTAGTTGCTTTTACATACTTTTGATCCGTGATCCGGGTTGGCCCTAGGCGTGGTATCATTAGCGTCAACCATGCTGCATGGGGCTCTGTCGAGGCTAACGCCATGAGCCTCCCATTTGTGGCTGTCAACTCTTCTCTTCACGCATTGCGCATCATCAAGAGGAATTTCATACAACTTTTTCTTTAGAATAATTAATAATAGTTAAGAGTATATAAATTTATTGCTATATTGGAAACAGCCTTTTCCGGTTTTTAATGAACTCTCCTTATTTTTACTTATTTTTAATCACTTTCCTCAATTACAATGACTTTCACTTTCTTTCCGTGTAGCTTTGCTAACTTCTCTTGATACCCTTTTGGTGGATAAACTATGTACCTTTTCATAGCCCTTACAACTTTTCCCTCAAATACATATATAGTTGCCATAATCTAATATTTATACAAAAGTTTATAAGTCTGTATGCTAAACAAAAACTTGTGAAAACCACAAAACCGATGAACCCGTTTATCCCCTCAGAGGAGGGGATGGGTGAGAAGTACAGACTAGCATTAAAAGCAGAAGCAGAGACGAAAGAAAGAGAAGAGTTGTTGTGGGAACTAGTCGAATACCGCTATAATCTGCAAAGGATGGTAGATGAGTTATGGGACTTGAAAGAGATGCCTGGCAAGAGCCAGTTACACACAATGTTTTACGACAGATTGACAGAAGAGAAAGTTATAGAGCTCATGTAACAAGGAACATGTATAAAAAAGCAAGGGAAATTATGAAGCAAGCAATAAAAATAGAGCTTCACATGAACCTATACTTAAGAGATTAACTGCTGAGTTCGACAATCAAGATGCAAGAGTCGATCTGAAAAGGGGAGAAGTTAGAGTAATTTTTAAGAGCAAAGGTAAATGGTTTTCCCTCAGATTAAAGCATAGGAAGGAGTACATTAGTAAGTTTCAGAAATATAAATGGAAAGAAGTATATGTCTCGTACCGCAACGGTAAATTCTACGTTAGTGTTGTTTTTGAAGTTGATTACAAGCCATATTTCCCGCTAGGTACTATAGGACTTGATGTCAACCTAGTAAAGCTAGTGTTTTATGATGGTAAAAAAGTGAGGAGAGAAGACACCCCATTTGTCAAAGCTCTATCTTTAAGGGCAAAAGCTGAAGAAATACAGAGCAAGTACCCAAAGAGGTGGAGGTATAACAAAAGAATATCAAACAAGGTGAGGAGTCTCCACAAAAAAGCTAAAAATGTAGTTATAGATGGGTCTAGGAAGTTTGCCAAAAAGCTTGTCTTATTTACATTGAAAAAGAAGTATGCTATCGTGTTAGAGGATCTAACTGATTTAATTGAGGAAATGAATAACACTGGTAAAAGGAATAGGTGGAAGTTGTCACGTCTTGATTACCGTATACTTCAAAATGCAATAATAACAAAAGCAATAGAGTATAACGTTCCGATATACTTCGTAGACCCTAGAGGCACGTCAAAGCTATGTTATAGGTGTGGTACAGAGCTAATATACCAAGGTAGATTAGGGATTTGCCCTAAGTGTGGTTTTATTGCTGACAGAGACAAAAACGCATCCATGAATATTCACAAGAGAATGTGGGGGAGCCTAGGGTCTCTCCTGAACGCCCCTGCAGTGAAGGATGAAACCTGACAGAGCGGGGGAAGAAGAATGAGGGGATGAGGGGAGCTATGCCAAGATTATCACGTGTATTTAAAAATCTCAAAAAAATCTAAAAATTAGCTCCTGACCCGAACCCTAGAAACCCATCTAGCGTGTGGTGCATAAATGCGTATTCGTGTCCAGGGATTTTTTCGAAATTCTCCTCATAAGCTCCTCCTAACGCTACAAAGAGGTAATCATAATCAAAAACACCTTTGGTCGTTTTCACTTCATTTGATTGAGGGTTAATCTCAGTTATATCGACTTCAACAAACTCAACGTTCTTCTTTTTTAACTCCTCCATAGCGTCAAATTCTGTATCCTTTACTTGAATATCATTTGTTAATAAGAGAGGGAAAATAGTGTTTTCTCTCACTATCTTACTTCTCGATATAACTGTTATTTCTACAGTAGTATTATAATCTCTAATTCTGTGAGCAACGGTTAGTCCACCATATCCTGCTCCTAGGATAAGAATTTTCACAGTTTAATTATATTTTATAAAACCTATAAGACTATTTATCATAAGCTAGATTATGAAAAGAAGCACTCAAGCTAGAGCGAGTTATGAGTTAGAAGAGCTATCTTCATGTATGGCAAGAATAAGCTGATAACTAAATATAATTCCTTCATTTACCATATTTTGGCAAAGATTTAAATTAGTTCGGGAGTAAAGCATATTATGAATAAACTCGGAGTAACTATTCTAATAATTCTAGTGGTAGGAATTGTTGCTGCTACTTTTCTGTATTCAATGACAAGAACGGTGGCAAATGCAAATGATTCTTCGTTAAAAATAAACTATCAGACTGTTGGTACTGTAAAAATTTACAACACTTCAGCTCTAGTACCATTCCTTTCAGAGTATGTTTCTAACATAAGTTATGTGAAACTTGCATCACAAGTGGTTCAATATGGAATACTGAATTTAATAAAAATCAATAATACAAAAGGCGTAATAGGATACTTTAAAGGAGGAGTTCTGTCCTCTTTTGCATTTACTCAACTGAATCAAACACTAACGTCTCATGGCTTTAAGTACGCTGAATATCAAAGTTTACTTTATGATTATAATACTACAACTGCTATTGGTTTTGACGGAAAATACTTCTATGTAGTTCATGATAATTCAACAAACCAAACATTAACGACTGACCTACTTTACTATATTTACAATTCGAATAAGACTTTCTCTTCAACAACCCAAAATGGCATGATTGCATCTGGTACGTTCGAAAAAGGTAACTTTACAGCCTACTCTAATAACTCTCAAATAGTTCTTCAAGGGTACTTCCAGGGTAACTATACTAACTTGACAAAGCTACTTAAGTTCTTTACCTTCACAACATCAAACTTTTCAGCAACTGGCAACATTGTTTTCAAGAATGCCACAGTAGAAGTATACTCGCTTAATGTTACATACAATGGCAAAACCCTATATGTTGTAACAGGGTTTAAAGAAGTTCAGTCAAATATGGTTTATGGCGTTGGCATAATATCATCTCAAGAAATAAGCTTGAGTGAAGTTCTGTCACTTCTTTAAATATTTGTTTAAAGAGATTTTTTTGTGAAGCTTCAAGTCATTAAATATTTTATTCTTTCTAGGTTTACTAGATCTTTCGTTATAGGTACAATTGCATTTCTAATCTTAATGATTATAACATATGCATCACTTTCCAAGAGCATATTTGAGCCTAGGATAATTAGTGGATTAAAAGTAAACTTCGCTGAATTTGTCACATTCTTCGTAATTTTTAGTGGCTTTTCTTCTACAGTACAAAAGGCAGATTACGACTTTCTTTTGCCATCCCCGTTAACTAAGAGTGATGTAGCCTTTCTCTACATTATAGCCTCGATGTTACTTGGAGGAGGCTATTTCATAATTTTAGGTTTAATCTTTCTCTTTATCTTCCCTCTTGGAATTGGGATAATGTCCTTACTTTCTTTCTCTTTATTTGGGATAGCAGTTAGTAGTCTATCATTGATAAAGGAAAAGGTGTACTTAGTCGTGTTTACTGCATTATGGGTCTGGCTTCCTTTCTTCAAAATACCTTACTCACCTACAGAGATGCTCTTTGGAGACCCCATCTTAGGAGCTCTTTTTAGCTTTGTCTATTCAATTCCAGTCTTATTCAGAGCAGTAACAGATCCACAGATTCAAGTAACTTCAGAAAAAGGAGGGAAAGCAAAGCAGATTATTAAAACTCCTGCAGGGAAAAACTTCCTTACGATGTACTTCCTCTTAACTTATGAGTTTGCATGGGGTTATGGTAGTTCATTATCTGGGAGAAAGCTCTTCTATTACATCCTCTCTTTTCCCAAAATACTTATTGTTTCTTCGATTATCGCTGTAGTCTACTTTACTATATTTCAATTCGTAAATTATAATTTTTACACTATAATGGCTCCTTCTATCGTTATTTTAGCATTTTTAATGAGCATGGGAATTTACTCTGTTTCACAAGAAAGACCATGGTTAGTATTTATCTTTGTAGATAGGGGGTCTTACTTATCGAAAAGGATAAGGATAAAAACACTTCAGAACGCACTAATCTCACTACCATTTGCAATTGCGGATGCCCTTCTAGGTGAATTACCTTTAGGTCTCGCTCTGTTTTTCGGAGCATTATTAGGTTATTCTCTGACATCATACCTTGCCAGCAAGTTTAATCCTATTCAATTTCGCGGAGAAGTGTACAACTACAGAGCAGGAAGCGGGATGTTGCTCATTATATTCTCCGAATACCTTATAATGGGTATTTCTGTGATTCTCGGACTATTTCTAATAACTTCGGTTATTTTTGCAATACTTTCAGTTATAGTTTTCTTGTTGATAACTAGAAAAGGTATATGGGAAAAGATATCTTATGAGTTGGTGGAGAAAGGATTCGTCTAAGTTATTAAATAACGGTCATGTTGAGAGAAAACGTCTTCATAACCGATTACATAAACTACCTCTAACACTTTTTATGATGTTAAATAATATATAAACTATATAGGACTATATAGTCCTATATAGTTTATATTCTTCCCTTTACGTATTGGATAAAGAATCTCTGTCGATAAAGTATAAAGGAAAAAGTGTGAAGTAATATCCTATGAAAATCCTGTTTATAACCAATGATAAAAAATTTTATTACAATGAAGGAAAAATAAAAGAGGTAAAAAGTGTAGATAAGCTTGATGGGATTGAAGTAAGGTTTGCAAGACCAATGATAGTTTATGATGTAGAGCTTCCCCTTTCTTATTTTGTCGAAGAATTAGGTAATCTTAGGGTTGGTAATTATACAGTTTCACAGCTCACTCAGTTACTATACTTCCACAATTATATCGTATTTGTTGACCATGAGAAAAAGAAAATCGAGGTTTTAATTGACAATGGAAAAATGATAGAGTTGCCATATTCAAAGCTAGATTTTCTCAGATATTATTTTGCAAAAATAGGGAGAATACTACTCGAAAGTGAGTCATTCGAATACCTCCAAGCTTCTTCCAACACCGAAATCGACAAACTTGTCCTTAGCGATAAGACTCTTAGCAAGATTACCGCTACAATGAGCAGGGCCTATTCTACTAGCTTCGGAAGAAAGCTTGTTAATAACGTCGTTAACGTGCTGAGCCTCAGAAGAAAGCAAGTGAAATCCTCCTAAAACAGCGTAGATTTTATCCACACCAGTAACTTCTTTAGCATGTGTTACAATATTTAAGACATTTGAGTGACCACAACCAGTTAATATCACTAAACCTCTCTTTGTGTTAACAAACAGAGCTACATCGTCATATAAGTGGTCAGTATTCACTCCTTCTTCATCCTTGGCTGAGAACAAACCAGAGTTATATTCTGGGTTACCATAGCGTTTTACTTCACCGCTAAACATTACACCATTCGCAAATTCTAGTGGTTTTCTAGTCAAAATCAGATTAAAATTCTTTTCTAATTCATCTCTCGTTAACGGTATTCCTATGTATTGAAGCTTTCCGTTCCAGTTTAAAAATTTCTTTTCGAAGATTGAGGGATGAGCAATAACTGTTTTTCCCTTTATGATGTTTAGTAGTTCTTTATTTCCTAAACCTCCAGTATGGTCAGAATGACCATGGCTCAGAACAATGTAATCTATACTTGAGAGATCTATACCAAGGAGTTTAGCGTTATGAAGTACTGGTAATCCCGAGTTTCCTACATCATAAAGAATCTTAGTTCCATCTGCTTCTATATATGCAGAGAAACCCCACTCGCCTATTAATGGCGGTATTATTGTACTGGTGAAATTATCGCTCAAGACTACCATTTTCAGTTTTTTAACCTGATCCATGATTAATGATCCAATCTCAATATTAAATACTTTTCAGAATAGTTTTTACTCCTCAATAGGTGACATAGTTTGGACCCCTGATTTATCCCTAATCTGATTTCTCATGCTCAAAAACTTCAGCTGTAAATCTCTTCATGCTAGTTTTCGAAGCCTGGCAACTTCGTTTTTATTTTTATTTTGTTTAGAGCCCCCCACATAGCAGCAACGTTCTCTGAAATAACTGGCATTTCTAAATCCTCGTGGAGATACTGGACCGCTTCATAAGTAGATAGTGCGGTACAAGCTATATAAACTCCATCAGCTTTAACGACTTCATCTACGTGTTTTTTAACTAATCTATATATAGTAAAGATCGGTGTGTTTGAAATGTCAACACCTCTAATTTTTCCTAGTCCGTCAAATCCTACAATTTCGAATCCCTTCTCTTTCCACCATTCTACTTCTTCTAGAGTTCTCTCTTTTATATAAGGAGTTCCTACCAATAATTTTCTGATATTCAATTTTCTAAGTAATTCATAGGCTGATTCTTCTGGTATTATAACGTCCTTTATTACTCTCCTTATAACATTTGCATGCTTATGGGTTCCATATGTCCTTCCATATATCACAACGTCTGAGACCTCTTCTAACAAAAAATGTGTTTGCTTAAGCTCTTTCTCAAATTCCTCCACGTTCCCTGGCTCACACCCCTTTGTAGGTCTCATTCTTGTAGAATGTATTGTTACTCCTTCTGGAGCCATTTTCCATAAATCATATTCCATACCCGCATTATTAGCTGGCAAAATTAGTCCAATTCTTCCTCTTCCTCCAGGCATTGAAAAGTCTTTAATTCAACTAAGACTAAAAAATTTGTGTGAGTGTTAAGACAAAAATTAGAAAGGCTATAAAGAACTTCTTTCAGTACGAGAAAGAAGGAGATAAGAAATTGCTGAAGAAGGCTTTATCAAAGATAAGATATGAAGATGGTTACGTTTATTTTCAAGATGAAAAAGTCAAAGTTAATTCAGAAGATGACGCTGTGGGAGTTTTCCTTGCCCACATTCCGTATATTGTTTTAGGAGAAGGAGAACTCCACTGGGATTTGCCAGAGAAAGTTGTGAAAGTTCAGCAGAGTGCTTTAAAACTCCTAGATTGTGGAATTAATGACGTAGCAACCTTGGAGATTTATCTAGTAATGGAAATGGCTTTACGTTCTCTCTACTCTGAATATGTAAAAAACGGTGTCATCATCCAGTATAAGGATAAGAAAGTTAAATTAGAAAATTATGATTATCGCCGTATAAAACTCTATATCAGGAGAAAAGGATGGAGCCAATATAAGATTAAGGTTAATGGCGAGATTTTTCCATTTTCTCAAGGTTCTCTTTTATCCTGGGCTGAAAAGTATATGAATGAAAAAATGAGTTTTGCATTTCGCCTTTCATTAAATGTAAGGAATCTTCTAGCTCATGGAGAGGTGGAATGGGATCTATATCCCTCTTTGAAAAGCTTGATGTCAGCTTCTCATGCTTCTTGGCTATTGTTCAATAAACTGAAAGAAACTTCAAAATGATAAAATGATATTTGGAATTTATATCCTTCTACTCATATTTCTAAATAACATGCTATAAGTTGATTTAATACTTACTTATACCAAAGATATAAAAATCGTAGTACCTCTCTCTTGTTTGTATATAACACTGAGTGATGAGGAGATATTTCTGTAAAACTCCTTTTGTCCCCCTACCAGTTTAGAAATAAAATTTATAAGGTTCTTTTGATTACTTATATTTGATGACAGAAGTCCAAATGGGAAGAAAAAAGAGGACAAGGTATGAAATTATACACGATATACTATCTCAATGCGAGAATGGTGCAAAGAAAACTTGGTTAATGTACAAGGCGAATCTAAGCTATGAATTAACAAACAACTACATTAACAAGCTAGTAGAGAAAGAGTTAATTGTACAAAAAGACGGTCTGTATTACCTGACAGACAAAGGAAGGAAATTATTAGATCTCCTTAAAGACTACAAAGAAAAGAAGCAGAGCCTCGATAAGGTAACTGCACAGATCAAGGACATATACGGAGAAGACTAATAAAAATGTTTTTGAACTAAAGGCTTTTTATTTTTTCTTTTTCATATTTCTTTTATGAATATTGTTATTTTTGCTTCAAGTAGAGAGGCAGAAATGGAAGAACCCGTATTTTGTGATAGAGACAGTGTAAAAGTTGATACCTCAAAATGTACCGGAAAGAGTATTTCGGTAGCACCATTTATAGCAAGGTACCTCAAGGACTTAGGCTTTAATGTAACTGTGGTGGATCCTTTCGCAGACGAGACACAGTATGAAGCTGATAAAGTAATAAAAGGAAGTAGTTTTCAAGTTCCAGATGAAGTGGTTAAGGACGCTTATGTTGTTGTAGCCACTAGGCATGTATATGATACTTGGGCTATAATGAAATCTATTTATGGTGGGGCAAAAGAAATCGCTGTAATAATGAGCGTAAAGAGGGCAAAAATAATAATGCAAAGACTTTTACAAGCAGGGATTTCAAAAGAACAACTGAAAAGGCTGAGAATACCAGCAGGGTTAGATATAGGGGCAAAGAGCGAAAAAGAAATTGCTTTAAGTATAGTTGCAGAGATTTTAGCTGTTACAAGGAATGGAACTGGTAGACCATTATCTGAGGTAAAAGAGTTTAACAAGGTTGTAGAGGAGTTAAAATAATCTTGTCCCACAATTCATACAGAACTTAGCTCCAGGTGGATTTTGGTAGCCACATTGAGGACACTTTATTCCTTGTTGCGTCATTGGTTGTTGTGATGGCATAGGTGTCTGTTGCATTGGTTGTTGTACTGGTTGCTGAGTAAACTGTTGTGTGTTATATGGTATTGGCATATCAAACATCCCATCATTTATTTGTTTATCAATGTTAGAGAACAGTCTATAATTTATCAGTTCTCTTTCTAGAGGACCAATGTGCTCTTCCTCAACAATTATTGCAAACTCGTTTGGATAACCTCTAACTCTCACAATCATCTGCTCTGTATGGTGCAAATGTCCTTTTTTCATTGCCCTTATTTCATAGTCATAATATTGCAAACCAGCTTGTGGCATACCAGGTTGCATCATTGGAGTGGACAACTGCATTATTTGACTTTCCCATCCTTCAGAAAGTAATAAGTTATTTATAGCTGAAAACCTCGCTCTTTAAAGAGGAATGGCAAAACTTAAAAAACTGCAAAATTAAGGTGTTTTTGTGGCTAGGTCAACTGGATTTCAAGTCTCAGTTCAAATGAAAGTTGCACCTAGTCATGAGGTTAAACACCTTGCTTATGTGTACACTAGGGCTAAACAACTCGTTGTCAATTGGCTAGTTGAGAATAAACCAACTTTCAAGAGTGATAAGAGCTATTGGCAATAATCCACCATGAATGGTATGAAAAACTGAAAGGGATGGGACTGAAATCACGCTTAGCTGAAGACTGTGAAAGAGACGCTGGAAATATATACACATCATGGTTAGAGAATCCAAACAAGAATAAGTCAAAACCTAGGATAAAGAGTGTATCAGTCATCCTAACACCTAAAGCGTCATATAACTTGAACTTGCAAAAAATGAGATTGAGCATCATGGGTTATAAGACACCAATTCTAGGTTATTCAAATACGTTATTGCTATACAAAGATTGGAAGATAGCAGAAGCCAAGCTAGTTAAGAGAGGGGAAGATTGGTACTTATTCATCACTTTTAGCAAAAAGGAAGAGAAGGGAAAAACAAAGAAAGAAGGATTAGCAATTGAAGGTGGAAATAAGGAAGAGAGGAAGAAAAAGAAAGAGGAGTTTAAACCAACTGGTGCAGTTGCTGTAGACATTAATCAAGACTATCTTACTGTTGGTAATGACAAACAGATAATCCAATTCCAAGCCGTTTAGATGATGCGTATCATTATGTGGAAGAAGCCCAAAAGCTACAAAGAAAGTATCCTACAAAGTGGAGGTACTCGAAACATATACAAAATAGGATTGCTCGCTTCTTTAGAAGGGAAAGGAACATCTTAATGGATTTTGCTAAGAAAGTTGGTAGGTGGATAGTTGATGTTGCTTTACTGTTGAAAGCTAACGTCATAGTGTTAGAAGAGCTAAACAAAATGATTAAACATGTCGGTGATTTAAGGAAAAACTACAGATTGAAGCTATACCTTATGCAATATAGGAGAATATAAGAGTGGATTGAATGGCAAGCCAAAAAATACGGATTGAAGGTAATAAAGGTCAATCCCGCTTATTCCTCAACCACATGTCCTAAATGTGGAACTTTGATGAAAGAGAGTGATTATAGGACGTTTAAATGTCCTAAATGTGGTTTTGAGGAGCATAGAGATTATGTTTCAGTCCTCAACCTTTATGGGAGGGGTCTTCTGCACCTCTCGACCGCTCACGGAGTGAAGGGTGGGAAAGACCACTCAGACCGTGGGAATCCTCGCTCTTAAGAGCGGGGGGGTCAGCTCTTGAGCTAAAAGAGGTATGTTGACATATCTACCCGTGTAATTTTTCTGCATAAAATATACTGGTTGAAGATAAAAATAAATCTTTCTCAAAGACCGTTTGTCTCTAAAGGATATTATTAGTAGATATAGAATGATTAAAATCTGCTAAGGGCTTCCAAACTCTTTCTTAGTTTTTTCAACTGCCATGGTGCCATGAGTAATATTCTCCCCCAACAGCAAGAATGCATCTATGTAATCAATAATACAGCTTTGAGCATTGCTCACTTTTTTATGAGCTCTTTAAACACTGTATTATTTTAGCTTAAAACGGTCAATCTTTCTTCCTATTTTCAGTTATTTGCTTATACATTTCTATCAGAATATTTTTAGTTAAAACATTTGAAATAAAAAACGATAATAGTTAGAGCGAGAATTGTAATTACTAATACCTTAACTGTTTCACTTAATTACGTCATAAAATTAAAAAGTTTTAGTGCAAATATGGAAAATGCTTTTAATCAATTTAGAGATACACATTGTTCAATGAATACTAGGAACGTTATCAAGGCACTTACCACATTAGTTAGTTTTTATCTTTTAATTCACTTCAGCGTTTTAGCACAAGTTTCCAATCAGACTATTTTAAGTCTAGAAAACCATACGGCAGATTATCCTCCAGCCTCAGTACCAACCTGGTTGGATACTGGAAGCAATGCATGGATGTTAACGGCTGCGACTCTTGTAGGTATAATGAGTATCCCAGCCCTTGCGTTATATTACGCAGGATTATCAAAAAAGAAGTATGTGGTGAACACTTCATTAATGGTATTTTATTCCTTTGCAATAGTATTAATTATCTGGATATTAGGAGGATATAGTCTAGCTTTTAGTCATCCTGCATTGATAAATATAGAGGGTTATGGTATTTTAGGGTATCCGTCTCCAGTTTGGCTAGGACATGACGAAG
>NZ_DBPRYF010000008.1:0-3590 GCF_059755235.1 Sulfurisphaera sp. | reverse complement strand
TGGAGAAACTATCATTTCTGCAATTGTTATAAAAATAACATCTATAATTGCGAAAATTAAGTTAGTTACGAATGCTACAGCAAAATATGAAATAGAATAAACTAAAACACCAAGAATTATGTGCTTTATCTTTAAAAGTTTGCCAATGAAATCTTGCAAAAACACTATTAATATTCCGTTTACCACAAAGAGAATTCCTACATCTATTACACTAAGTTTAATCACTTCAGTATAAAATGTTAAAAGAGAAAAACCGAGTTGGCTCATTAACATAAACGTTAAAAAAGTAGGAGGTAAAAATTTTACGAAATCCTTATCTAACTTCAGAGTGATCTTCTTTCCCTTAAAATCTGGGATCGACTTTAGGAACAGTATGGGAATTAAGGTCACGATAGATGAGATAAGAAACAAATCTCTAAATGAATATTCAAATATGATTGAACCTAGTAAAGGGGCAAAGGCCTTGCGAAACAGTTAAATATTTGATAAGCATTAATAGAAATTGATAGATAAAGATGGAAAAGTTATATTCGATGAAGGAAGCATCGGAGATACTTGGTGTCCACGTAAGGACTCTGCAGAAGTGGGATGAGGAGGGAAAGATACACTGTGTTAGAACAGTTGGCGGCAAGCGCAGAGTACCAGAGTCAGAGATTAAGAGGATTTTGGGACTGCGTGAAGAGAGAAAAATAATTGGATATACCAGAGTATCCTCTCACACCCAGAAAGATGATTTAGAGAGACAGATCGAAGCTATAAATCAGTATGCAAAAGAACATGGATGGAACATCGAAATCCTCAAGGATATTGGTAGTGGGTTAAATGAGGACAGAAAAAACTTTCAAAAGCTCCTCAAAATGATTATGGACAAGAAAGTATCGAAAGTTATTGTCACCTACCCAGATAGGCTGACAAGGTTTGGGTTCAAAACACTTCAGCAGTTCTTTCAAAACTACGGCACTGAAATTGTCGTGATAAATCAAGAAGAGAAGGAGCCAAAAGAGGAACTAGTGGAGGACTTAATAACGATTATCTCCCACTTTGCGGGTAAACTCTATGGTATGAGGAGTCACAAATATAGGGAGGTGGTTGAAAATACAAAAAGACTCATACAAGAGCGTTAGCTACAAGGTTAAGCATAACTATAATATTGACGATTTTCTGCTCAGCTACCGCTCTCTGCTACAGAAAGCAATAGACATAATCTGGGGAAACGTCACATGGGTTGAAAAATGGGAGGAGAAATGCTATGAGGTTGAAAGCGGGAAGAAGAGAAAGAAGAAATGTTATCAAATTAAACGACTCGTTCCACTGCTTCCAAAGACAAGGGGGTTCAAGAAAAAACTTAGGGACGAGCTGTTAAAGGGTTGGTCTTATGCTTCCCACTACGTTGATTCTGCAATAAAAGTAGCTTATTCGATTTTGAAGTCTTGGAAGAAGAACTATCTTAAGGGAGAAAGAAGGAGAAATAAACCTACTGTCAAGAAGCTTTTTGCTAGAGTCAAGGAGACGCTCTATACCTACAAGAATGGAAAAATTAGAGTCACCATAGTACCTAGGAAGCAGTACTTGGAGTTTGACTTAGCGAAAGCCTGGTTCAAAAGCAAGGTTCGAGGGCTAGATCTGGGTGAGCTGATACTAACAGAGAATGAACTAATAATTACTTTCAGAAAACCAAAAGAGGAGAAAAATCGTGCCGACTGCATCGGCTGGGACTCAAACTTGCTCAGCCTCGATGGCTTTTAACCGAAATACGGATGGCAAAAAATTGACTCAAGTAAACTTTATCACATTCACAGAGTTCACGAAATAAAGAGGAAGAGAGCACAGAGCGTAGCTAGTAAGAAAAACGCACTGAATGAGCGAGTATCTAGACATGGTGAGAGGGAGAGGAATAGAGCTAAGGACTACGCGCACAAACTCACTAATGCACTCACGAGAATATTTCCAAGTACAGTTCACGGTTTTGAGGACTTAAGCAAAGAGGGGATGTTTAACACCTCGAAAGACCACAACAGAGATATTACTAAACAGAACTGGAAGCAGATACTCAACTACATGAAATACAAATCCGAGGTAAAGCTAATTGATCCTAGGTACACCTCGTCCACCTGCCCCAGATGCGGAGGAAAGATGTTAAAGCTCCAAGAGGGGCAGGTGGTTAGGTGTTTGAAGTGCGGGTTAGAGCTAGACAGACAGCTATGTGGTGCAATAAATATCTACCTCAAAATGTGTGGCTTTCCCCAGAGCCCGAGCACCTTCTTCCGTGCGGTGATAAAAAGGATGATCCCTCGGTGGAAGGTGTGGATGAGGGCTTTGGGTGGGGTTGCCACGAAAGGGGGTAAGGGTGGTGATATGCCACCGATGAACTCAAGAGGGTGGCTGAGCCTAATGAACCCCAAGGCTTTCGTAGGTCTATGAATGCCTGTGAAAGCTGAACCCCTAACTAGCAACTTGAGACACAGGTGGAGGGTCTCTTACCCCTTCAATTTTCTTCATGTATTCTCTATACATACATCTATCTTGAATTACAATCAGTCCCGCTTTTCCAGCCTTTTCAGCAGCTTCATCATTTCTAATTCCTTATTACTTTTACATCTCCTTTCTGTTTTACTCTTTCTAAGACATCATCAACAATTTTTGGTACTTCCGATGAAGGTCTAAATACTTCAACAACTTCTACTTTATCTGGAACTTCCAAAATGGATTTGTAACTTTTCCTTCCAAGTACTTCATCCACAGTAGGGTTGACTGGAATTACGTTGTATCCCTTACTTATTAGAAATTTTGGGACTTGGTGAGAGGGTTTTATTGGATCCTTAGAAAATCCTATTGTTGCAATATTTTTATAATTTGTCAAAATTTCTTTTATTAAGTCTTCTTCCGAAGTCATAATATAAAAAGTGATTAGGGTAAAAAACATTTATATGAAACAAAATATCGATTTAACAGGGAAAACATCTAAAGTTGAAAATTTACTTCTAGGGTTACAACTATATTTTCTCACATTCATTTTTCGTAATTTTTACTTTTCCCTCCAACTTTTCTTTAGATTTGCAAATAACAAACCCTTTTCTCACATCAACAAAGTTTAAGTAGTAACTTTCCTCTTGCCCCTCTGGCGTAACATTAAGTTTCCATGAAGCCGTTACTTCTCCCTCCAACTCTTCGATCTTTTTCAATTCTCCTCCACATTTAGGGCATTTAATTCTTCCTATAGTTATATAGCCACAATTTACACATATCATCATGGTTCATCACCATAAATTATTACTGTTGCTGAGTTTCCAAACCCAGCCATGCTCAATGAAAGTCCAACTCTCGCATTTTTAACTTGCCTATTTCCAGACTCTCCCCTTATTTGTAAAAAGGCTTCAATAGCTTGAGCAATTCCACTAGCACCAATAGGATGTCCCTTTGAGTTTAAACCACCACTGGTATTAATAGGGATTTCCCCATCTAGTGAGGTAACGCCTTCCATTACAGCTTTCCATCCTTTCCCTTTTTCAAAAAATCCTAAATCTTCTGATTGTATTATTTCAAGAATTGT
Organism: Sulfurisphaera sp.; assembly: GCF_059755235.1. Lineage (NCBI taxonomy): Archaea > Thermoproteati > Thermoproteota > Thermoprotei > Sulfolobales > Sulfolobaceae > Sulfurisphaera > Sulfurisphaera sp. The sequence goes on along the minus strand of NZ_DBPRYF010000008.1, from coordinate 40 downwards.
AGCCATATCGTGCAGTTCGGCAAAATCAACTTTTTCCACT
>NZ_DBPRYF010000007.1:0-6180 GCF_059755235.1 Sulfurisphaera sp. | reverse complement strand
TCATTAACAGTATTTAAAAAAGCATTAGAAAAATTAGAACGAAGCCACTGCCCTATACTTAGCCATCGTATAAGCTTTGTTGTAACAGCTTAACAAATATTTTGCAGTGGAACTCCATCTAAAGTTTTCTTCTACTCTCTTTACAGAGTTTTGTCTAACTTTATTCCACAGCTCCAAGTCCTCAGTCCTTATCATTATGTCATTCATGTTGAGATATCCTTTATCTTTTGTTTCGCTTGCCATTGAAAGAGAGAGTGACGTTAAAAGTCCCCTATATAACTCCCATATATTATCTGGGTCTACAACAAACCCAGTCCCGTTATTTATATCGCTTCTAAGATCTACAACAGATTCTCTAAGTCCTCCTACAGCGTAAGCAACTACTGGTGTGCCGACAGCCATTGCTTCAAGAGCTACAATACCAAAAGGCTCCCATCTTGAGGGGACTGCGAATACAGACGCAGCATAGTAAAAGAGTTTGTAGATATCCCTAGGCATTGATGATGAGATTAAGAGTCTAACATTTCCTCCCATTTCAGAGGCTTTATTCACTAAGTCATTAAGTAAACCGTAATCACCTGAAGGAAGCCCAAGGACTACTAGTCTAGCGTTAGGGATTTTGTTTATAACTTCTCTAAATGCTCTTATAAGTAGATCAACACCCTTTTGATAGACAAGTCTGCCTGCAAATAACACTAATGGACCGTCATCTAATTTTGTGTAAGTCCAATCGTCTTTAATCCCAATCCTAAACCTGTTATTCCATAAAATGTTTCCAGTAGTATAATCCTCTGGTATTAAACGAAGAGATTCAAGCATGTTGTAAAGTCTTCTTCTCACCTCAACCCTATCTTCTGTATTAAAAAATTTTCTTGCATATCCTTTCACTTCATCTAAACTCCAGTCGGTTCCATTATACGTAACACAGCTCTTATTCTCAATCCAGTTACCAGTAAAGTTGTATACATCGTAAGTCAGATAGCTTTTACTCACTGTAGTAACTACGTCAGCTTCCCATGCTCCAAACTTTTCAATAAGCCCTTGTGATAATTCATCCCATACTTGTTTCATGGTATACACTTTATGAGAAACAACTTGCCATACATAGTGGGGGCAATTACTTATACCAGACCAATCATCAGAAGCATAGTGCCATGGTACTCCCACCTTGTTTAGTAAGTGTATTGTATAAACTAAAGGTATTACAATTTTCCTTACTTCAAAAGTCTGCTTTGCAAGAACACCTGCAACTACAGCGTGCCAATCATGCGCATGAATAATTGATGGTATATTTGATGGTATCGAAAACACAGAATATGCTTGAACACCTCTAGCTAGGAGTGATGATTTTTCCATGATATTATCGTAAACATTCCAAGTATCAATCAGCCTACCAGTATTATAATCAAGCCCTTTCACAAGGATAACATTAAAGCCATCAAGTTTACCTTCTTCAAATCCAAGGGCATAAGGGTATCTTTTCCCGTCCATTCCAATTCTATCCCCATACGAAGTTAAGGACAGTTCCCTTAACCTAAGTGTTGACCTATAATAATCATTAAGATGTCTTCCATGACTTGGCATCATAACTGTTACTTCAATACCTTTCTCTGCTAGACCCTTCGCCATATTATAAACTGCACTTCCTAGTCCACCGACAGAAGCTATGTTTGCCAATTCAACGCTAATCATCCAAACTTTTTTTATTTCATCTTCTGGAAACCAAATAGCTTCTATCCTTTTCATCTAAGCCACTCCTTTAAATATTTCTCATATTCTTTAAATGCAGGCTCTCTATTTATAATTTCTCTAAATTGATCTTCATTCCATGCTTCACTGCTTCTTTTCCCATCCTTGTAAAATATAAATGGCTCCCTATCTATCTTTAAAAGTTTTAATAGCTCATCTTGGAAAGAAGTTATTGCATAAAATTCATTAATGAAAGCGTCTATTGGAGAGTTAAAAGAACTGAAATATGAGTGAACTTCTGCTGGTCCACCGCTTCCCAAAAACATGTAGTAATAGTTGTCACTTGTAGTAAAGTATTTCCATGCTTTAAGATATTCGCCACCAGCTTCTTTTGCTATCATTTCAGTCCTCCTAACCATTTCATCATAAGCCCATTGCATTATGTTTCCCAACCAACTACTCTCATCTTTGTTTATATCAGCCCATGAAACAGTAGAATCAATAGTTATTTCATCGTAGTAATTTTTGTAAATTTCTCTAGGTAGTTTGAATTCAACTCTTCTTTTGTGCAATTCTCTTGGTAACCATCTAAGGAAATCTAATATTCCGCTTTCAGGCCAGTGATGTTCTCCAAATGTCTCATAATCAACGAAAATTAGCCCTACTTCTCCTTCAGCCCATGAAACCCAATCAGCAAATTTTGGAGCTGTTAAGGGATATTGATCCCATTTTGGATTTGAGAACCTAAAGGCTATGTCATCACTGAGTCTGTAATTTCTCAGAAGTAAGGAGAGATTTGTATCTCTTATTTTATAAACTCTATTAGGACTTCTTCCCCTTAGTAAACTTTCTTTTCCTTCAGTTATAACAGTCTTAAATCCAAGCTTTTCGATCTCTTTTGTGATCCTAGGGGTTAAGAGTAACTCAGTGTTTTCAAATGTTATAGGTTCTTGGTCAAAGTAATCTTTTATTAGTTGCTTATGTGTCTTTACTTGTTCTCTCCACTCATTAAGGTCTTCCCAGAGTGATGTAATTGAATGATAGTATGTTTGGGAAAGAAACTCTACCTTGTGAGTATAAGCTAACTGTTGGAAGAGCTCTAATACGTCTTTTCCCCACTGTTCTGCTTGTTCGATGAAAGTCCCAGATATGGAAAAAAAGAACTTGAAATCATAACCTTCATTCTCTCCCCTTTCAATTTCTTCAATCAGTATCTTAGTTGCTGGAAGATAACATTTGTTCTTAACCCTTTGAAATATGTCCTTGTTCAAGTCATTGTCAAAGTATTTCGCCAGAGGACTTCCTCTCATAATGGGGTTCCAAAAGAAGTCTCTTCGAATCCTAAACGGTTGATGTACTTCAAATCCTAGTATTAAATTTCTCATACTATATTCTTTATAAGTAATGAATTATAAAAATTACATATGACCTGGAAAATAGAAGATGTCAAAGTTATAATTCCTATAGGTGGAGAAGCGACAAGATTAAGGCCATTAACCATAGAAACATCTAAAGCGGCAGTAAGGTTGCTTAATAGACCTTTAATAGAATACACGTTGATAGAGTTGGCTAGGCAAGGGATAAAGGAGTTTATTTTTGGTGTAAAGGGGTACGTGAATTACCGTTCTTTATATGATCTTTATAAAGAAGGAATAGGTTTTTCAGCCAGATATCATATACAACCAAGAGTTCACTTCAAGTATATTCCTAGGGCAGATACTGTTGGTAATGGACATGCAGTAAAAGTCGCTTTAGACTATTATGACATAAACGAACCCTCAGTTATAGTTCAAGGGGACAACCTATTTAGCCTTGATATAAAGAAAGTCCTTGAATATCATGAGCAAAAGAACGCTATGATGACTATAGTCCTTAAGAAAGTTGAGAATGTTGAAGAATTTGGTGTTGCTGATTTAGATAATGATATGAGAATAAAGAAGTTCGTGGAGAAACCTAAAAAGAAAGAAGAAGCTCCATCAGATCTTGCAAATACTGGAATTTATATTCTTAGTCCAAAAATTAGGGATATCTTTGATAGTGATGAAATGGAAGAGATGTTGAAACTCGGTAAGATGGATTTTGGAAAAGACATTATTCCTTATCTTATAAGAAACGGTTACCCCGTTTATGGATATGTGACACAAGATTTATGGTTTGATGTTGGTACACCGGATAGATATCTAGATGCTATGCTTACTTTACTCAAATCCTTGTCAGATGAGGATATGCAAGGCATAAGGATTGATGAAAGGAGGAGAATATTTGTCCAAGGGACTAGTCCTGATTCTAGGAAGAGAAGATTAAGCATAAAGAGAATGTATAGGAAAGGCACTCTTAAGCTAGAGGGAGATATCCTTATTGGAAGACATTGCCAAATAGGCAGTGGGACTTACATAGAGGAGTCTGGCATTGACAACTTCACTATCATAGGAGGGAATAGTAAGATTATTAGAAGTTCTGTCATGGACAGAGTCTATATAGGAGATAACGCGTTAATAGAAAACTCAATTATAGGAAGGCATGTAGAAATTAGATCTACGTCATCAAAACCTACAAGGATAATAAACAGCGTTATTGCAGATGATACCGTGATTGGAGAAGGGAGCGAAATCACTAATTCAAAGATCTATCCTCATAAATTTATAAATGCCGATAGCAAAATATTCGATACTGTGCTAACATGAGATATCTCAGCATTGGAAACGGAAAGATACTAATCAACATTGACGAATTAGGAAGACCAACAGACCTCTATTTTCCTTATGTGGGAATGGAAAACCAGAGTGCAGGTAAACCAATAAGACACTATTTCTTTGATGGCGAAAAAATATATGATGATTGGAAAGTCACAGTAAATTATTTACAAAATACAAATATTGCTGAAATTAGAGGGGATGTAAATGAGAACATTTCTGTTATGTTTTATGATTTTGCAGATTTGCATGACCCGATTTATTATAGGATAATAAAAGTTTTGAACAAAGGGAACGAGAAAATAAAAGGAAAATTGCTCTTTCTCGTTGATCTAGATTTATATTCAAGTTATTTTGGGGACACTGCATTTTATGACCCACAAACTTCTTCTATTATTCATTATAAATCAAGGAGATATGTCGGGGTAAAGCTTTTCGGAATAATGAAAGACTTGAAAGAATATAGCATAGGGAAAACTGAGGTTTCTTACGACGTCCTTGATGGTAACCTAAATATGAAACCTATAGATAATGGTGATGTACAGTTTGCGATAGCAATAGACTTGGATTTACAACCCAAAGGAAGCGACAAGGCATATCTTACTATAGCATTTGAGAGAGAGTTAAAAGGATTAAGAAGACTTTTATCAAGCATATCATCAACTTCAGTAGAGTCAACGTTTACAGGCAATTATATGTTTTGGCTTAATTGGTTGAAAAGAGCTAAAAACATCGATAATAATGTTGAAAAAATATATAAGACAAGCCTTTTAGTGATAAAAAATCATATAGACAACAACGGTTCTATTATAGCTTCTTCCGATTATAGTTTTGTGAGCCTTTGGGGGGATTCGTATAATTATTGTTGGCCGAGGGATAGTGCAATAGCTTCTCATGCCTTAGATATCTCTGGTTATGGAGACATTGCAATGAGGCATTATAATTTCATATCCGAAGTAGCTAGTGAAGAGGGATTCCTATATCACAAATACAACCCGGATAAAACTCTTGCTAGTTCTTGGCATCCTTGGGCGTATAAGGGAAGGCAAATTTACCCTATTCAGGAGGATGAAACTGCTCTGCAAGTCTGGGCAATAGCTTCACATTATTCGATATATAAAGATATAGACGAATTGATCCATATTTATCAGAGTTTCTTTAAGCCCGCTGTTAGATTTATAATGAGGTACATAGAAGACGGTCTTCCAAAACCCAGTTTTGACCTCTGGGAAGAACGTTATGGCATTCATATTTATACAGTTTCAACTGTTTATGGAGCATTATCTAAAGGGTCTGAATTGGTGAGAGATATGGGGGATGAAGTACTAGCTTCTGATATGCTTGATATTGCTGAGTATATAAAACAAGAAGCGTTGAAGAGAATGACATACAATAGCAGATTCATAAGAAGGATTGATGAAAATGGGAACAAAGATCTAACTATAGACGCTAGTATGTATTCTCCTTATTTCTTTGGGATGATAGAGCCTCAAAATCCAATAATGGTAAATACAGTAAAAGCTATTGAAAATTCGCTAACGGTAAATGGAGGAGTTATACGATATGAAAATGATCCCTATAGAAGAGTGAAATCTCAACCTAATCCTTGGATTATAACTACATTATGGCTAGCAGAGTATTATGCTGATACTTCACAGAAAGAAAAAGCTTTGAAATTAGTAAACTGGGTAATGAGCAAAGCTTTGCCTAGTGGTTTATTACCAGAACAGGTAGATCCAGAGACATTTGTTTCCACTTCGGTAGTTCCACTTATATGGTCTCATGCCGAATTTATAAT
>NZ_DBPRYF010000006.1:0-22707 GCF_059755235.1 Sulfurisphaera sp. | reverse complement strand
GGCCAGAAGGGCAGGGCAACGAGCATACGGCAATGCTTCTAGTTTCAAAACTTTTAGGAATTAGCGTTTCCCAGACCATTTCATTTCTAGATACTTCTTGATACTTCTCGATCCATGGTCTGGGTTAGCCCTAGGTGTGGTATCATTAGCTTCAACCACACCGCATGGGGCTCGGTCGAGGCTAACGCCATGAGCCTCCCATTTGAGATTTTAGCTGTAAGCTCCTCCCTCCACGCATTGCGCATCATCAAAAGGAGCTTCATCCAGCCTAGCCTCAAGAGAATTGACAGTAGCTAAAAATATTTAAATTTATCGCTATATCGAGAACAGCCTAGATGAAATTGGATATGAAGTAGTAGATAACAGTGAATTGCCAAATTCGTTTGGCCCTGGCGGAAGCAGAATGGCTGTATATACTTATGGGAGTATATCTGGTGCTGTAGAGGAATTGAAAGCTAAGTTAAGAAGAAAAGCAGAATCTTTACTTGGAGGAAATGTCAAATATGAAAACGGGTATTTCATAAATGACAATAGTAAAATAAAAATTACCGAGTTTGAAGGGGAGGAAGTTGATTATACTTTCACTTTACAAGGAAAATATAGATATAACGCTTATCCGTTCGCTTGTGACTTAGCTGTTGTTAGAATTGAAGACGGTAGAATTAAACCAATAAAACATGTAGTCTATATTGACCCCGGAAATCCAATAGATGAGGATTTAGTGAAAGAACAGGTTATTGGGGGAACTGCAATTGGAATTTCTATTGCCTTGTATGAAGCTTATGTTTATGACGACTCTGGTAACTTATTAACTACTAGCTTGGCAGATTATGGTTTACCAACTGCACCTGATTTACCAGAAATTGAAGTTAATATAGTACCTACTCCATCTCCCATAACACCTGGTGGTGTTAAAGGAATTGGTGAAATCCCGGTTGGAGTTGCTGTAGCAGCTGTTACAAGTGCTGTAGAAGATGTATTAAAAAGGAGAATTACAAAAGTCCCAATAAGTTTAACGTAATTTTTTGTTAATATAAATAGACATAAAGGTTCTTAACATTTATTTTAAATCCTATCTATATTTAAAAAATTAAACTACACGGATTTTTTAATTAATTCATAAGGTAGTGCTTTTTTAAAAATAAAGATTAAGAGAATATAGTTATGATACTTTCACATCAATCCATAAAGGGTTTAATTAACCAAATCCTTTTTAACTATAACGAGAATAATATTAGGGAAAATGGTTATGACTTAAGGATATGTGGCGATAAGTATTATGAAGTAGTTCAAGGAGCTAAATTACCTGAAAAGAAAGTAACAATAAAGGAAATTGGGTTTAAAGAAAAAGCAAATCTGAAGGCTTTTCATACTTATCTTTTTGAATCTTGTGAAGAGTTTAGAATGCCAGAAGACTTAGCAGTTTTAATCACGTTAAAGAGTACATTAGCTAGAAATGGGTTTTTAGCACCACCAACTGTTATTGACGCGGGTTATAGAGGGAAAATAACTTTAGCTATCACACCAGTTTATGATTCGTCCCTAAGAAAAGGAATGGCCACTCATCATTTAATATTTTTTAAGCTTGATGCTCCTACTCAAAAGGCTTACAGTGGAAAATATCAAGGTGGGGTGTTACTTTAACAAATAAATTTGTTAGGATTTCTGATACCTCTAAACTTAGATACAATCTCACATAACATCTTTTCTTTTTCATGTTCATTATATAGTTCGTATTAAAAGGTTTTGTGACTTTCTTCACTTGAGGGAATATTTCAGATCAAATTGATAATTGATTTTTCTCTTTAACTTTACATCTGTAATCTTCAATTTTACACAGTATATGAGAGGAGAATATAAGGAATTAAGCTGAGTTAAGAGATATATTATTGAAGAAATCTATATTAGAAGGAGCTACACTAAAATATTCTATATGGTATCTTGAATCTGAAATTTTTCTTTCAGAATTATTGATTCTGCTTTTTCTAATTGTATGTTTTCTATGCTATGGATAAGATAATATTAGTAGTAAGCATAATCCTTATAAATAACTTATTATTGATAAATAAAACCTCATATTTGTTATTCTTATATCATGTTTTTTAAGAAATGATAGGAGAGAAGAAATATCGTTATGTCAGCTAATATAATATATTTATCAACTATTAACTTGTTCATATCCCGCAGATATTGTTATGCTGTTTCCATTACTTAAAGACAATTCAACAGTATAAACGTTACCTGGTGTGAATGAGTACGATTGCTCAAACATAATTTTTACTTGATGAGTCCCAGGGTTTAGTGTTATAGTAGTAGAGTTTGAAAGAGGGGTTCCAACAATTTTTACGTTATTAATAGTAATCGGTAAATTGGTTTTGATTGTAAAATTTACATAATAATAATTTCCTTGCTTGTAGATATATGCATTATATACTTGGTAAGCGGTCGTTAGAGTTGACAATCCGCCAGAAAGTCCAAAAATAAAGCTAGCAACTACGAGTGTCATTACAACTGCTGCTGTAAGTATAATGATTTGAGTTAAGCCTTCGCTAAGTCCTTTCATATTATATTTATGGTAAATGGTCTATATAAGCTTTTTACTTTATGACTTCATGCAATACTTCCTTTAAGTACTCTTATGTGTCAAACCATAGTTCATAATTATTTGCCCGGAGCCTAAGTATTAAGATCTCTTTCAATTTGATTATAGACTCTAAACCTTTTTGACAATCATTTACATTTTTATATGACTCTACTTAAGAAGATTAAAAAAGAGTAGATATGTAGGATATAGCTGATAAATCTTCGTAGAATAAGTTAAAATAAATTTAGGAGGATTAAGAGAAGTCAAAAATCATTTTGAAAGTAAAAATCAAGAAAAAGTTTAACAATAAGGTTCTCACTATTTTAGTGATGAGACAAGTAGCACCAGCTTTATCATTAATAGCATTTATAGGAGTAGTAGGGTTTGAAAACTGTTTCAGTTTTTATGATAAATTGTTCTAAATTAGGATGATTTTAGATACTTTGATGCTATTAAGTAAGCTGAAGCTGTATGTCTATCTAACCCTTTCTCCATCATTATTTTATCATGTTCTTTCGAGTGCGTAGTTCCTTTAGGTGAAACATAAACAACGTTTATTGAGTATAGCGGTGCTTTATAGCTTATCCACTCTATCAACGAGTTCCTAAATATTGATACCTTAAAATTGTAGTTTCTGCCTTTCTTTTCACCATTCCTAATCCAATAATAACGTAAGTAACCAACAACGTTAGGATTCTCTAAAACGATGGTTGAAACACCGTTATTATAAGCGTAATCTAGCAGTTTATGTATTGCCTCATTTATCCTACTCCATGCCCTTTCCTTGTTATAGCCTCTCGAAACTGTTTCGTCAAACCAAAAGGTCTTCTTATCCCTTAAATTGCCTTTAGAGTCAACAATAACTAAATTCAATCTGTCAGTATTAGCATCTATACCAGCAATAAGATCACTTAATGGCTTATCATATCTCTTCATAATCTCCTTGTACAAAATGTAAGGAACCATAATTTGCAGTTTTGAGTATAAGTAGACTCTATCAGAGTAAGCGTTGTATTCCTTTATAATAACTCTAGCAGGATAACCAATCTCTTTCTTTTCGCTCTTTTCTAACAGAACGTTAACTAACTTCCTATAACCTTTTGGTATATGGACGTTTATTGTAATCTTTTTAGGATATTTCTCTTTATCAAAAGTCAATATCTCAGCTTTTTCACTTGACGTCAAGTGAATGTTCAAATTACCATATTTTACTTTCTCAGCCTCGCTCTGAAAAAGTAACCATGAATCTAACTCTAACTCTTGAATGTTTACTCTTAGTTTTTTAGCACTCCTTAAAGAGGAGTGGATTAGTGTTGCTATACCATCAATGTATCTTCGATTAGGTAAAATGTCGTAACACCTCTTTCTAGAGAATTGAAGAAAAGAAGTTTGAGAGTAATTTGACAACTCAGTGTTGCTTTTTACGTCATTTAATAGCCTATGAGTACACAACTTGGAATACCATGAAGTCCACCAAATTAATTTCGCTCTCTCATCACTCACAACAAAGGGAATGTTTATTGTGATATAGTCCGGTAATTTCACAATAGGATATATATCCAAAAGATTTAAATACTTTTCTTTTTAAAGTATTACTTAATGGGCTTCAGTTCCCAAGACCAGCAGGGCTATGAATTCCTCGGCAACGAGGAGGGAGCTACTGCTGTGAGGGGGCTGGAGTGTAGCCGCTGAGAACCAGATTGTGGTGGTTTCACCATAAGTCATGATAAAATATCAGAAACCACTGCCATCTGGGGAGCGGTATATGGTCACGGCAAATGGAACTCCAGTGAATCAAACTTCAGTTTTCCTTAATTATTTAAATGGTTCAGCAGTAGTTAATTCAATGAGAGAAGGGCTTGCTGGATACTATGTTTTATATTATGTGAATTAACTTTCAGTCAAGTGAGACTTTTCTTTTTTTCTATTGATAAGCATGAAAGTAAAAAAGAAAGGAATTTCAAGTATCTTGGGAGCATTAGTATTTTTACAAATTCTACTCATATCTATGTTATTAATTATCCATGTAATTAATAATGAAACGAATATAACATTAAAAAGTGTACAAAGAATTCAAGCACTCTCAGAATATTCACCGATATCTGAAAACGTAGAAAATGATACCACCTATTTATATTCGACTTCTACATTCACTATTACTCACGTGATATACCCAAACGGAGAGATTATGAATACATCTATTTTAGTAAAGAATAAGGTGCCAGTTTCACAAATACTCAACGGCTCTCCATGGGCAATAATTGTTACTTCTCAAGGCTCATGGTATAACGTGACTCTTCTTGGAGGAAGTGATAATAGTCAAGGAAATATAACATTTCCTAACTATCATGATTATGGAGAACCTCTAAATGGAACCATATCAGTTTCTGGGTCACCAAGTTGGAATGTACTAGACGGTTTAGTTAGTGTTTCACCCTTATCATTAGTACCGGTAAACATAACTATTGGAGACCCAACAACGTACCACTGGGCACTAACAGATGCTGTACTAGAAGTTCATCCTCTATCTTCAGACGGATGGATTAATATAACCTATTTTACACCTATCAGTTCTGCAGTTGCCTCATGGAGTGTTCCTCCTCCTCCATGGTGGGACCTTAGTTGGTATTGGGCCGATTATGGAAATTATTACGCATACAATTATACTCAAGGATCACTTGGAGTCTATGTACCACTTAACATTTCTTGGAGCATGGGGTTTATGCAGTTTCAGCCTGGCCAAGACCTTTCATGGACTTGGCTACCAACTAATATAATAATAAACTCAACAACCATGCAGTATTCATACATTTACCTTCATAGTGCAGAAAAAACTATTACCCAAGTTTATGAAAATAATTCATGGTGGAATAGTCCACCGTATATTCAAGCAGGTATAGGTACGTATGCAGGAACGTACAGTACTAATCCATATAGTTGGATTGACACTTATATTGATTTTCCATCATATCCGATAAATTCCTTCGTAAGCAACAACATTTTAAGTAATTTCTCCCTACCGCCATTTGAGTACATCCCCTATAATCCAAAAATTCTAACCACCACTAATAACGCCCCATATAATGCATCGGTAAGCATATCCATACCCTTATATTTCCCAACAATTACAGTCTACCAAGCGGATATTAATCTCAATAAAGGAGAAATATTATATTACGGATATGATAGTTCAAACAACAGCTGGATATTATTAAATTACTTAAAATATAACTATCGCTATCCAGTAACGTATGGTACACTCTATAATAATGACCCTTACAATCCTATTCAGAAGTTTGTGTATGTGGTTCCAAATGGACAAGGGGGGTATAAAATTCTTCCTTTTGTAGGTCCCACCCCTCCTGGTGGTATGGAAGGCGCCATTTATTTCCGTAACATCAATAACATACAATATATAACGAATTATCCAGTGTATATTGCTATACCGAGTGGGACTTATTTATTGCAAGTTAATTTAAGTTAAATTTCTTTTTTACTGTAATATTTTTCCCCTTAAAAATACATTTCATTAATAATATTTTTTAGCTAGTTATTATACAGAATTTTCATATTTAAATAATTTTTTCAACACACATCTTCAACTTTTAGAAACCTAGTTGTTCCTTCAGTATCATTGGGCCCCCTAGCAGTAATAATGATACTCCCTTTAATCCCAAGTTGTTTTGCAACTTCTTTTCCTCTTTCTACAATTCTATCAAGACTTACTAAACTCTCATCCAACTTGATAGAATAGACAGCATAACACATCTTTAGTCTTTCATAAGCTTCCCTATTCGGAGTTAATGTTATTATGGGCACTAATGGTCTGAGCCTAGATATTCTTAAAGCAGTAGCCCCAGTTCTAGTATATACTGTGATACAATTTGCAGAAGATAAGTTAGCAGAGGACACAGAAGAATAAGCTATTGCGTCATCAACAGTCTTCAATGGTGGTGGAGGCTTAGGTTTAAAGCTTTTTTCTACATTTATTATTAGTTCATGAAGAGTTCTTACAGCTTCTACTGGATATTGTCCCATTGCTGTTTCATCACTTAACATAATAGCGTCTACCCCTTGTATTATCGAGTTAGCCACATCAATAACTTCAGCTCTGGTTGGGATTGGCGAAGTTACCATAGATTCAAGGACTTGAGTTGCAAGAATTACAGGCTTTCCGTAAATTCTTGCTAATCTAACGATTCTTCTTTGAGTCTGAGGCAAGTTAGCTAATCCTACCTCAACTCCTAAATCTCCTCTAGCTACCATAACACTATCAGCTTCCTTAATAAGCTTCCTCAGGTTTTTTAAAGCCGATTTCTTTTCTATTTTAGCTATTATCCACGATTTATCTTTTACAATTTCCTTAACTTTTCTAATTTCCTCGGGCGAAGTAACGAAAGATAACCCAATAAATGTTGCTCCCAGCTTTAGGGCTTCTTGTAACAGTTCATAGTCCTTATCTGTCAATCCTACTGGTACATCTGAGTCGGGAATGTTTATTCCTTTTCTTGAAGTAATTATTCCTCCTTCTTCCACAATCCCTTTAGCATAGTTGCTTCCAGTTTCAATGATCTTTACTCTTATCCTCCCATCTGCAATTAATACTTCAGACCCTGGTTTAATAAGTTTAAAAAACAAGGGATCTTCTACTGGAATTTTGTCTCCAAATTCTATTGTATCGCCACGATTAACAGTTATTTTATTACTTCCAAGATCTCCTAATCTCAGTTTAGGACCGGGTAAATCAACGAGAATTGGGACTCTACCATTTACAAGATTAAAGTATTTTGAGTGTTGTTCTTCATCGCCATGTGCAAAATTAAGTCTAATAACATCAACATATTTTATTATTTCATCTATCCTTTTTTCACTCGCTGGACCTAGAGTAGCAATTATCTTTGTTTTTCTAAACATAGGAGGATGTCCCCTTCTTTTGAGTTATCCCTCCAAATCTCCTATTTATTCTTGTAATAACTAACATTCCTGCATTTCTTACCACAGTGTAGTAGTCGAGTAATTGATTCGCTGTTAAATCTCTAGAGTAAGCAACCTTTGAGACTTGAATAACGTCTGGTATTTCAGAGTTAGGCGGTAATATAGCTATATCAACCCCCATTTTTAGAACATCTTCGACTAGATTGCCAAGGAAATCTTGCCTTTCTTTCTCATCTAAGCTTCCTATTGCAGATTTATGATTGGGATGGACAAGTATACCCATTGTAATTAGATAAAAAGGAGAATTTTGAGTTATTCTAATTATATCGACAGATGGAAAGCCTTGAGGAGGGGCAGTAGTTATATGGAAATATTCCTTCGCTTCTGGTGGCTTTCTTATTGTTAAACCTAAATCCTTTATTATTTTTTCAATCTCTTCGTCTTCCATACTTTATTCTCTTAGGAAGAGTTATTATTATTTTTGCTAATAGGCTCTGCTAATCCACAGAATGAATATCAAGTTATCATTATGTTAAGAAAAAAGATACTAAACTATAAAATATCTTTCCATTTGAAGGAAAAAATATTAGAGTAATGTATGAATTACATGAGGGAAAATATAACTAAAATAAGTAATAATTGCTAGTAGGTATGTGAATGAGAGCGTAAGGCAGTCTTCCCATTTTAACGAAACCGTTATTCTAAAAATAATTATAGAAATAAGAAACGTTAATGCAACTGAAATAAATGGAGTTTCAATGGCATATAAAAATAGATAAAAGAAGAAAATGTTGAAAAGAGTGGCTACAAACATTCTGGAAATGTAAAATGATGAAGAGATAAATCGTGTAATCAATGATGTTACAAGTGAAGAGAAAAGGAAGAGTAACACGAAATGGATTACAACAAAAAGTTCATCATCCACACTATTTAATTATTCAACTAGTTTTAAACATTAACTAGTCCAGTTAAACTTTTTTAAGATAAAGTTAATTAACTAAATCTTTAAAATTAAAAATATGGACAAAAACTGGTTTTCAACTCCGAAAGAAATAAGAGAAGGTATAAAATATCTATCTGCACATTTTTATCCTATAAGTACAATAAATAGATGGGAAGTGCTAAAGAAGTTATCATTTGAAAAAGCAAAATTAATACAAAATTACTCACTACAACAAGTAATTGAAGAAATAGAACATTTTGATTTCTTTAAAGAATATTTTAAAGAAGATTCTTTGAGTAATGTTCTACTACCCCCTTCATACATTAAACTTTTTGATGGATTAGTAGAAGATTTTAAGACCCCTAAATGGAAAGAGAATGTTGCAACAAGATTCCATATGATTACAGAAGGAGTATTGGCAACTGTTGGGTTAAAGATATTAAATGAAACATCATGAAAGTACAACCTCTCTGAGTTTAACGAAGGAATAAAAAGGATTATTGAAGATGAAGCTAGACATGTCAACTTCGGTTTTTCGCTTATCGAGGATAAAGAGTATGCAGTAAAAAGAGTAGAAGAACTATTTCCACTAGCTGTTGAGATAGTAAAAGAAGGAAAGGAGAAAATAGAACCATTAGGATACTCACTAGACGAACTAATAGCACTGATGGAGGAATTAAAGAGATCAAGAATAAATAAAATACTTTCAAGATAAACGCTTTTTACCATAGTACAATGCATTATTTGACAAAACGGAGTCAACAGAATAAAGCAAATACTTTAACGTTTTAAATCCTTCTTTTTCCATTTTTCCTTTTAATTCCCGGGGCAAATAAAGTTTGTAAGTCCTAATAACCTCTTTATTGCCAGTCTTACTCTTTAACTTTATCTTTCTACGAAAAAGAAAACTAAATTGTATAAGCCAAACAGTAGCTAAGACTTCTCCGTCATTTTTTAAACTTCTCCACCCTTCCTTAATGGCTACATTAGGTTCATTTAAATGATGTAAAGAAGCTATGTAAAGAAGCGAATCAAAAGCATTATCTCTAAAGGGAAGAAACTCCATGTCCGCTTGTACTAGGTTTTCACACCCTCTCTTTTTTGATTCCACTAGCTGTCTTATTGCAATATCAAGGCACACGACAAACTTCTTCTCATTATGAAGGGCTAAACAATTTTGTCCTGAGCCACATCCAACGTCGCAAACAATTTTTCCTTGTATAAGGTATAAGTAAGGCAAAGGTTTTCTTCTATAAATAATATATTCATAAGCCTCTTTGATTTCCTCTTTCTCATCCACATTTATAAATCTCTACTAATCCTTTAAAATTATGAGATTAGGAAAAATAGACGAGAAAATTTTCTCAGATGTGATTTACCCTCACTTAGGCAAAATTCATGAAGAAGTGATTGTCAAACCACAAAATGGCGTTGATACCGGGGCAATAGACCTCGGAAACGGAAAAGTCCTAGTTGTAAAGTCAGATCCAGTTTTCATAGTTCCCCAATTTGGGTTTAAAAAAGCTGCCTGGTTTGCAGTGCATATCTTGGCAAGTGATGTAATGACCTCTGGTATTCCTCCCAAATATGCATTAATTGACTTAAATTTACCACCTAAAATTTCTGATGAACAATTCAAAGATATGTGGATAGGAATGCATCAAGCATTAGAAGAGATAAATGTAATGGTTGTGGGAGGACATACTGGTGTATATGAAGGAACTGATTTCCCAATGGTTGGTGGTTTTACAATGATGGGAATTGGAGATAAAGAGAAGTTAGGAATGCCCTCCAAAGTGAAAGTTGGAGATGACGTTATAATAACTAAGGGGCCAGCGATTGAAGCAACTGGTCTCTTAGTCAATCTTTACCCAGAGTATTTCAAACAAAGGCTAAGCAAAGATATTTTTGAAGAAGCCTATAGCATGTACTGGAAAATGAGTTGTTGGAAAGACGGATTAATTGCTTCTCAAATAGGTTTTCATTTGATGCACGATGCTACTGAAGGAGGAGTATGGAACGCATTGGATGAGGTAGCAAGCGTTACAAACAAAGGAATAACTATATATGAGGAAAGACTATTTATAAACAAAGCTGTTAAAGAGGTAACCTCGCTAGTTAATATAGACCCTTGGGTTTCAATAAGCGAAGGTACAATGGTCATAGTCACAGATAGAGGAGAAAAAGTTGTTGAAGCCTTAAAGAAAGAAGGGATTGAGGCTGAAATAGTCGGTAAAGTGGAGGAAGGAAAAGGAGTGACGCTTGTGAAGAAAGACCTAAGTAAGGTTAAAATTGAAAGACCAGCTGAAGATCCTTTCTGGAGAGCGTTCTTTGACTTAGCTAAAAAGGCTAGTTAAATTTTTGTTTTACTTTGTCTATCTACACTATTGTGAAAGTTACAGTCCAATTAATAAGAGAAGGAAAAGAAATGGTTATAGACTTGCCTGATAAGGCTACTGTCAGAGATCTTTTAAAATCCATAGGATACAGGGTTCAAGGTAGTGTTGTAGTGAAAGATGGCCTTCCAGTAATAGAAGATGAGAGACTTTCTGAAGGTGATAAGCTTCAAGTGTTCTTAGCTGCCTCTGGTGGGTAAAATATGGAAAGAATTGAAGAATTGCTAAAGGAGAAAAACAGAATACTTAACGATCTGAAGAGCCATGATAAACTAAAAAGAGAGGAAGCATGGAAGAAGGTCGAATATATAGTAAATACCGGGAACGGAGACTATCTTCCGCTAGGATATTTGAGATCCCTTTTGTGGCACAGATTACAAGGAGTAAGAGATGACGCTTGGTCTCATCTTCCTTTATATAAGGCGCTTCTTGTTAAAGGTGTCGAAAGAGGGTTAACAGCGGAATCGGATAGAATTAAATGGTCAGCTTGGTCTCACGTATTAGACTTAATAAATCTAGGTATAGTAGATAAAGGCAATGTAATAGAGTCACGGTATTCTTTCTGGAGGTTATTAAGAAGTAGGTGGGTTACAATAAGGAAAAAATCATGGAGGCTGTTGATTGATTTAGTAAAAGAGGGCATTATTCTTCCTAAAGATAAAGATAGGTATATCGAATTTCTAAAGAACAGAAAAGCCAGTGTAAGAATTTATGCATGGGAAGTCTCACAAGACCTCCAAAATCTAGGTTTTATAACGAAAGAAGATTTACTTTCAAATATTCAATTTCTGCAAGAATTAACGCAAAAAGAAAGTAGTATTAAAAAGAGAGCAATGAAAGTATTAAAAAGATTAAATTGAAAGTTGGAATTGTAGGAGGAGGAATAGTAGGATTATTTACAGCCTATTACCTTTCTAAAGAAGGAATTGATATTACAATATTTGAAAAAGACTTCTTGGGTAGTGGTTCTATTCATGCTGCAGGTCTTATTGAACCGTATAGATTTGACAAAATAAACACAACCGGAATGATATTGAAGATGCTTAAATATATGGGGAAAAGAGTTACCGTTGTTAAATCATTAGACAAGGCATGGGTAATAGAGTTATTAAAGAACATTGACAAAGAACCACCATCAGAAGCTTGGGAAATAATGAGGGAAATGGCCTCGTTTTCACTGAGAGAATATAAGAGGATGGCTGAAGAAAAGAATGATTTTGATTATGAGGAGTCTGGGTTATTAGAGATATATGAAGATAAAAACGAACTTGAAAAAGCTGCAATTGAAGAGAGAAAAAGTCCTTTTAATCCAAAGTTTGAGGTAGTTGACGTTAAAGGCTTTGCAGGTGCTGTGTATTTCCCGGAACTATCTAAAGTTGACACCCACAAGTTCGTCGATAGAATAGCAAAAGAGATAAAGGCTAAAGTAGTTAACGAAACTGTAACAAAGGTAAGTAAAGATGGCAAAGTTTACTTTTCCTCAAAAGAAGAGAAGTTTGATTACATCGTTTTATCTGCAGGTGTATGGTTAAAGAATATAGGACTACCAATTACTGCATTTAAAGGATATGGTTATAGGGTTAAGGGAGAAGTAAAGGTTAGTCGTCCAGCTGTGCTAGCGGAATTAGGAGTTGCAGTTGTTAAGAATTCTGATTTTGTAAAAATTACTGGAGGCTTTGATGGTGATTTTAGTTATGATTCTTCTAGGGCAGAATTATTTCTCGGATTTGCAAGAAAACTTGTTGATTTTAATTTTGTTTATGATCTTTACATGGGTTTTAGACCTTGCTCACCGGATGGTTTTCCAGTCATTGGTAAATACGAAAACGTTGTGATATCAACTGGTGCATGTAGACTAGGCTGGAGTTACGGTCCTGCAATGGGGAAAAAGACTTCTGACATACTATTAGGGAAAATAGATAATATACCTTACCTGTCAAGGTTTATTAGTGGAAGAAATTTAAGCCTTTGAAACTCAAATAAACATATGACACTAGTAAAATCTGATATAATTCGAAAACTAATGGATGCAAAAAAGTTTATTTCTGATGGACTTATAGATGAAGGACTGAAAATTATTTCAGACGTCGTAAAGTCATCAACAAAAGAAGAATACAATTGGTTTATCTGCAACCTTTTAGATAGTGTAAAATGTAAATATATGTTTGAAGTCCTAGATAAAGTAGCAAATTACTTTGATATGAGTAGATGTCAGAATATTGGCAACATAGTAGATTGTGGAATCGAAAATAATGTGTTAAACACTCATGTTAATGTGGCTCTTGATTTGCTAGTAGCTCAAAATAAAAGAGATAAACTAGAAGAATTGGGTAAAATAGCATTAAAGAGTAATGAAATAAAAACAGAATTGTTAGTAGCTGTAGCTAATTCTTTAAAAAGAGTAGGAGCTGAAAGAGACGCAACAACTTTACTAATTGAAGCATGTAAGAAAGGAAACCAGCAAGCTTGTAACTCTATAAATGCTGTAACTGTAAGAAGTGTCATGTAGTATAAATCACATTAAGTTTTATGTTAAGTTTTTTCTCTATTTCATAAAGAGCTACAGTTATTTCTTCATATATTTCTGGTCTAAGAGTTTCAACTTTTATTGTGACATTATTATCTTCAACCTTGAAAGAAATTCCAGAGAAAGAGGAAAGTATATCATCTATTAAATCTTCAATTGATAACACCTTAACTTTATCAATGCTGATTTTTCTACGAACATATACTATTATGTCTTTACGAATTCTATCCCCTTCAACTTTTATTAAATTATTTCCTAACCTGCTTTTAATCTTAAGATACTTTCTTGCTACTTCTTCATCGAATTCGTCGTTATAAAGCTCTATCATACTACTCTTTTTAACTTTTCCTTGTATTTTTCCATATAGGATTTATAGGCATTTTTCTCCATTAAAAGTATTGTAACATTTATAGAATCAGTATGTTTATATATCTCTTCAAGCACCTGGGTTATAATCCTTGAATTAGTTCTACAATCAGTCTCTGTAATTCCTATGAGATAATATTCATTTTCGTCTCCTTCAAAAGCTTGTACCTCACCGTTAATTAATTCTGATAATTTCTTTGCTCCAGCTACAATTGCATCATTCATAAGTAAATTTATTTTTTCTCCTTTATAACTATTGCGTCTGAAATACCCTTCCACTGTAATTTATATCCGAGGAATTCAAGTACTTCAACAATATAGTTACCATAACTAGATACTAACTCACTTAACTTCTTATTGTTAAAATCTTCTTGTTTAAGTTTTTCAAAGATTTTTTCATTTATATAATAGTTTTTTAAGAGTATATAGCCTGGAAAAGTTTTCAGGTTTTTCTTTAAAAGGTCTACAGGTATAGAATATTTAGTTGCTATATCGGATAGACTTATTATATCTCCACTTATATTATATTCAATTGTCATATTTTCAAAATATTTTGCTTCAAGTTGCTTCAACCACTTATAGACTTGAGACACATCAACTTTTTTCTTGTAAGTTATTACATTCATTCCTTGGAATTTCTCCTTTCCTAATTCCTCATTTAATAAGATAAGAATCGACTCTTTAATCTTCTTAAGTTTTTCAAGTTTTTCCTTGATATATTCCTTTGTCCAAAAACCCACTATTTCTATATATACCTTTAAGTTTCCTTTTTCCACCAGAAAGTCTGGTATAAATAAACGATTATCAGCCAGTAAAGGTTCTGGTTCCCTTGTTATTTTCCAGCCTTTAGCCACCGAGAGAAAATCCCTGTAAAACTTCTCCTCAACACTACTATCAAATCTTTTTTCATCTATTTCTACTACTTTTAATTCCTTGTAGTTCTTAAGTTCCAATATATATATTCTTTTGAACTTTTTGCCTAGTACAATTTCAGCTTCAATTCTCCAGTCCGGAGTAGAAACTATATAAGGGAGGAGAACTGCAAGGTTTCTTCCATATTTTTCAGTTAGTTTAACTAGTGTAGCTGAGCCGATAAATTCTAACCTTAGAGGTTTATCATAGGCAAAATACATTAGGCCTAGCCATTTAGCTCTTCTAACTATTTCCTTCCAATTTGATGATACATAAACAGTAAGCTTGTATGACTTAAATAAGAGAGTTTGAAGCAAAGAAAGATTATACCACTTAATTAAGTCTTCTGCCTTAATTTCATTGAATTTTACGATCTTTTTCTCTTCCTCAAGATCCGAAAACATATATCTTAGGGAGTCTACTCCTAATTCTTTATTTGCTTTCTTAACGATCTTCTCCCTTTCTTTTTCATCCAGAATAGGACCATATTGGAACAGTTTTCTTCTTATTTCAATAGGTGGTATTGGAGAGTCAGCCTCAAACTCACATAATCTTGTAACTAGTCTCACGAAGCCTCTAACAAGCTTGTAATCATAGACCTTTTCAAGGTATTCTGTCTCTTCTTCTATCTCCCCAAGTTTTCTTCCTTCTTTAAAAAGAGATAGTATTTCGTTAGCCAAATCTATATCATCTAATGTTGCAAATTTTGGGATAACTTTATCGTTAGTAATCGTAAATCTAGCTAATTCCCAGGGTAACACATAAAAATAATATACTCTAAGATATTAAAAATGTGGTATATTTAAAATACTTTAAAGGCCTTATACTTTCTGACGCATACGCTCCCGGAATGAAATGGAGTGATGAGCTTAAGGCATACTCAGCTCTAGCTTTTAAATACAGAGATATTAAGAGGTACTTCATAGAAAAAAATGTAAATATCGAGGAAAATGTCTTTAATACACTACCTTTTCCTATCGTTAAAGATAAAATAGAGCTTAGGGATTACCAAGCTGAAGCAGTTAGGGCTTGGTTAAAAAGTAAGAGAGGAGTGATAGTTTTACCTACCGGAGCTGGAAAAACACAAGTTGCCTTAAAAATAATTTCTACATTAAAAGTACCTACTCTGATAATAGTCCCTACAATTGATTTGGTAAATCAATGGAAAGAAAGAATTATCAAATACCTTGATTTTGAGCCAGGGGTTATAGGTGGAGGAGAAGACTCATTAAAGGGAATAACGGTAATTACTTATGACTCTGCTTATACAAGAGCTGAAGAATTAGGGAACAAATTTCTTCTCTTAGTATTCGATGAAGTTCATCATCTTCCATCAGAAGGATACACAACAATGGCACAGTTATTTGCATCACCGTATAGACTAGGTTTAACAGCTACTCCCGAAAGAGAGGATGGGAAAGATAAACTATATCCAATTCTGGTGGGACCAATAGTATATAGGAAAGAATTCAAGGAGCTTTCTGGTAAGTACTTAGCTACATTTAGGGTTGTTAGAGTTTATACTTCTTTGACAGAAAAGGAAGCAGAAAAATACAAAGAGTTAAGGAAGAAGTTAAAAGATTTTCTCTCCTCTAGGAGGATGAAACTAAACAGTCTTTCGGATTTTCATAAACTAGTTAGACTAGCAGCAAAGGATAAAGAAGCTAGAGAGGCTCTGTTAGCATGGCATGAATCTGTAAATATTGCTGTTAATTCCGAATCTAAGATAGATAAACTGAGAGAACTCCTTGAACAGTACAAAGATGAAAAGATATTGATTTTCACAAGGGACACTCATATGGCTTACAAGATATCTAAATTGTTCCTTATTCCAGTAGTTACATATAAAACAAATAAAGACGAAAGAGAGGAAATACTTGAAAAGTTCAAAAATGGCATCTACAAAGTCATAGTCGTTTCGACAGTTTTTGATGAAGGCGTTGATGTGCCAGATGCTTCAGTAGCAATTGTTTTAGGCGGATATGGTACTAAAAGGCAATACCTACAAAGGCTTGGAAGGATATTAAGAGGAAAAGACAAGGAAGCATTGATGATTGAAGTTGTGACAAAAGGTACAGCTGATTATAGGCTTAGTAAAAAAAGAAGAGAATAAAATTTTAAAACTTTTTATTCTAATAAATATAATATGGACGATACATTTAAGACTGTACTTAAATATGGGCCGTTTCAACTAGCAGTTGCAATGATAATGGTAGGAGTGGCTATAAATTTGGAACCATTAACAATTATAGGAAGCATTATATTAGCAATAATGGTAATATTCTTAGTTTTAGATCTTAAGAATAAAAGAAGAAGATCAAAATCATCTTAGGATAAATCGAATATATGAAGTTAATCTCGTAAAGATTTTTTTGAAAAAAGATATATAGCGGATTACCGATTCTTATTTGATGGATACAGTAGATAAAAAAATAATTCTAGCATTGTTCAAGGATGGCAGGGTTTCTCAGAGAAAAATAGCAGAGGAAGTGGGCCTATCAGCAACTTCTTTAAATTATAGATTTAATAAGCTTTTAGAAGAGAAAATAATTAAGTCCTTTTCCTTGTATGTGAATCCTAATTTCTATGGTAAATATGTAGGAAGAGCTAGTTTTAAGAATGTAAGAGACGTAGAGGCTAATTTTGTAAATGTAAAAGTTAAATGTTTGGAGGAGACTAACTTTTACGAGTTTGAAGGATCATCTATAGGAGATTTACAAGACAAATTATCTTATATGAGCAAAACCTTGGGAGAACCTACAATGGTTTATATTCCAGATCAGTCACCACAAAAACCTTCTGGTGTTGATATTGAGATCGTTAGAACATTAATAAAGAATCCAAGAATGGACATAGGAGAAATCTCTAAAGAGATAAATATTCCATCTAAGACTATCTTACGTAGACTTAATGCACTTATTAATAAGAATTATATTAGGATTATTCCAATTGTTGATTTAGGTAAAAGCGATGTTACCACCTTTGCAATCTATTCTCAGGCAATAACTAAATTAGAGTTTCTTGAGAGATGTGAGTTTTTAAGATTTGTTGATCGTGATAGAGGAGTTGTAGTCTGTGTTACTAATGATCTAAGAGAAGCTGAGAGTTATGTGAAAGAAGTTAGACAAAATGACCCTTCATCACAAGTTATGATCGCTGTTGACTATGAAATAAGAAATGAGAATGCCGAAAAAGAGTTAGAGAGAATAGAAAGTGATGCACTAGCTAGAAATAGTTAATTCTTCTTTCGCTCAATTGTGAGAAACAAAACATATAAGATAGTTGGTATCAAAGAAATCCAAAATAAGATTGTGGGTTCAGAAATAATTAACATTTGTATGTTTGCACCTTGAGAGGCTACACTTAAATTCTCCTTCCCTATTATAAGAATAGGATAACTAATTGGTATATGAAGAGCAAGTCCTAAAAGGTAATTAATTATAAAATATATTACCACAGGGTCTATAAAGTAAAATATAGGTAACCAAAACATTGTAGAATATCTATATTTATTATTTCTTGCAACTAATATTATCCCATAAATTAAATTTACAATGACATATATCCTAAAGGCGTTTAGTAATATGTTGAGAATGTTACCTATTATTAGACTCTCTCCAAAAAAGTTAAGGCTTATCTGGAACGGAGACTCATAAGTCTGAAAAATACCTCCAACACTGTAATACCACCAAGGCAATGGAATAAGAACTACAATGAGTGAGACTATATAGTAAGATAGCAAAATGGGATATTTCATAAAGTTTGCACCTCGTCTATCGTTGTATTTAAAATTCCTAGAGAAATGGTCAAAGTCTCAGTTTTGTTACTTACATTATTTATTAACCCTGAGTAATTCGTAACTATTAAAACAATATCTTTACTATCGTGTGGGGGTATGATGTACGGTTTTTGTAAATACACATAATTCCCGGTTATATTATAAATAGTGATTGATAAATTAAGTGGATTAATCGCGCTAAGGACAATATTAGTCTTATTCAAAGAAACAATTGAGATCTCCAAGTTGTTTTGTGCGTTGGTAAAAGATTTAATTTGTTGAATACCTAAATAGAAATCATGCTTTATGGTTTGAAAAGAGATGAAAATGAATAAAATAGCGAAGATTACTCCAAAAATTTTTCCCCAGTTCACGATAATCTTAATTCTAACCAAGTTAAATAAGCTTAGATGATTAAGAGGGGCATTTCAGATTTAGTAATAGCTTCAGCTCTTTGGGGAACTATAGGTGTTGTAGCTCAAATAGGTTATTCTTACGGCGCTAATTCTTTTCAAATTATTTTATTTAGAGGAATATCATCATCTGTTTTAGTCCTTCTATTTTTTAGAAATACATACAAGATTTGGAATAAAACCTCTTTAATTATGGGGGTTATAGCTATAGTGTTTTATGAGACTTATGTATATACAGTTAATATTTTAGGTGCATCTTTATCTGCTGTATTTCTTTATACAGCACCTATATTTGTTATACTTGCATCAAGAATTTGGTTAAAAGATAGCATCAATAAAAGGAAACTAGTGTCTTCTTTTTTAGTTATTTTAGGTGTTTATTTAATTTATTTTTCAAAAATCCCAATAGACAATATTGGCTGGGGGCTAGCGTCTGGGCTTACTTATGCTCTTTTAATTATTTACTCAAGATATATGCAGTTGAGAGGTTTTCAAGATAGAGAAATATTATCTTCCCAAGCGATTTGGAGTACCCCTTTTTCCCTCATTTTCTATTTCTTCTCCCCTTTCCTTACTATTTCCTCAATATGGACTGGGATATATTTGGGGATAGTTGCCACTTTTCTTGCGTATATTTTCTTTTATAGGGGAATGAGAAACACAGACTCAATAACAGCAAGCGTTATATCCTCGCTAGAACCAGTCTTTACTATAATTTTTGCTATTATATTTTTGCATCAATTCTTAACTCTCTTTCAATTACTAGGATCTATATTAATACTGTTAAGTGCTATCATTGTTTCCCTTTAACTATCTCATTTTCTAGGTACTTTCTGAAAAACATAAAAGCACTAATGGTTACTGGAACCACTAAAAGTGTTATCGCTAATGTAAGTCCAATAAAGATCGCTACAAATCCTACTATTGCCGGTACTATTAAGAACAAGATATTATTATATGCCATAAAGTAAGAGTTAACTGCGTTCCTCTCCTCAACTTTCGTTGCCCTGCTAATCATAATAGTTGACATAGGAAATATAGAACCATGTGGTATTCCAAGTAATGCAATGACGATTAAGAACATCAGATAGGATGGAGCGTAAAGAATTCCTAATAGACCTATCACAGTTATTAATATTGAAATTAATAGTGGTTTACTTAGATTATTAATAGGTCTTAATGTCATCGATAACCTTGTTAAGAAAGATAATATGTAGAAGGGTAGAAATACTGAATAAGCTTGAAAGTCAGATAAGTCAAATCTCTCCTTAGCTAGAATTGCAAGGAATGTTGTAAATGCTGCAAACGGTACATTATATGTAGTTATTGATAATATTGATGCGATAAACCCTTTGTTCTTTAATGCTGAGACTCCGCTAACTTCTTTTTTGACATCTGGGAATTTTACGTTAAATGAGAGGGCTATAGCTATTACAGCTAAAGGCAAAAACCATAGGAATATTTCTCTATAACCAAACATCGTTAAAAGATAAGTTTCAAGTGCTGGCCCAATTATTAAACTTAAACTCAAGCTAGTTGAATAAAGTGAAAGTAACCTTTCTGCAGATCTTCTATCTTTTGCTAAACTAGCGGAAGTTATAAGATTGGGCATAATTAATCCAAAGGCTAAACCAGCGACTGAAGAAATAATCCATATCGTAATTACATTAGAATAGCTGAACAAAACTAAAGAGATAGCAATAATCACATTAGAAATCACGAAAGCTTTCTTCCTATTAGAAGACATTAACGTTGGATTTATGTAAGAGGTGGAAATGAAAGTAAAGGCAAACATAACAGTCGAAAGTAAACCCACAATCGAATCCGGTAAAGAAAGTACATATTTACCAAGTAAAGGCACAGTAGTCGTAACCATATTATTTACAGATCTTACAGACACTGTCATTAGGACGAGAATAATTGAAGCTATTATCAAGCTATTTCTACTCTCAGTCATTGCAAAGTTTAATAGTTTGGTGTCTAATTTAAGCTTTAACTAAATCTTTTAAAAATTTTTAAAGCAAACAAAATTTTAACATTATATATGCTATATAGAACTATATAATGCCTTCCGAAACAGTTAAATATTTGATAGACAAAGATATATTTTGATAGACAAAGATGGAAAAACTGTACACGATGAAAGAAGCGTCACAGATGCTTGGCGTCAATTTAAGGACTTTGCAAAGGTGGGATGAGGAAGGAAAGATACACTGTGTCAGAACAGTTGGTGGCAAAAGGAGAGTCCCTGAGTCAGAGATTAAGAGGATTCTAGGGCTACATGAGGAGAGAAAAATGATTGGGTATGCTAGAGTGTCCTCCAACACACAGAAAGATGACTTAGAGAGGCAGACCGAAGCAATAACACAGTATGCGAAAGAACACGGATGGAATATCGAGATCCTCAAAGACATTGGCAGTGGACTAAATGAGGAAAGAAAAAACTTTCAAAAACTCCTCAAAATGGTCATGAACAAAGAAGTATCGAAAGTCGTCGTCACTTATCCAGACAGGCTGACAAGGTTTGGCTTCAAGACCTTACAGCAGTTCTTCCAAAACTACGGTACTGAAATTATTGTGATAAACCAAGAAGAGAAGGAGCCAAAAGAGGAGTTAGTGGAGGACTTAATAACGATTGTCTCTCACTTTGCAGGCAAGCTCTATGGCATGAGGAGTCGTAAGTACAAGGAGGTGGTTGAAAATACAAGACGACTCCTACAAGATTCTTAGCTACAAGGTCAAGCATAACTACAACATTATCGATTTCTTGCTCAGCTACCGCTCTCTGTTGCAGAAAGCAGTAGACATAATCTGGGGAAACGTCACATGGGTTGAAAAATGGGAGGAGAAATGTTATGAAGTTGAAAGCGGGAGGAAGAGAAAGAAGAGATGCTATCAAATTAGACGTCTCGTCCCACTGCTCCCAAAGACTAGGGAGTTCAAAAACTCGCTTAGAAAAGAACTGTTAAAGGGTTGGTCTTATGCTTCCCACTACGTTGATTCTGCGATAAAAGTTGCCTATTCGATTTTGAAGTCTTGGAAGAGGAACTATCTTAAGGGAGAAAGAAAGAGGAATAAACCTACAGTCAAGAAGCTGTTTGCTAGAATAAAGGAAACGCTCTATACCTACAAGAATGGAAAAATTAGAGTTACAGTAGTTCCTAGGAAGCAGTACTTGGAGTTTGATTTAGCAAAAGCTTGGTTCAAAAGCAGGGTTAAAGGGCTGGATCTGGGAGAGCTGACACTGACAAGGAACGAATTAATAATCACTTTCAGAAAATCAAAAGAGGAGAAAAATCACGCTGAATTCATCGGCTGGAACTCAAACTTGTTCAGCCTTGATGGCTTTTCACCGAGGTATGGGTGGATAAAAATTGACTTGAGTGAACTGTACCACATCCACAGAGTTCACGAAATAAAGAGGAAGAGAGCACAGAGTGTAGCTAGTAAGAAAAACGCACTGAATGAGCGAGTATCTAGACATGGTGAGAGGGAGAGGAATAGAGCTAAGGACTACGTGCACAAACTCACTAATGCTCACGAGAATATTTCCAAGTGCAATACACGGTTTCGAGGACTTAAACAAAGAGGGGATGTTTAACACCTCGAAAGACCACAACAGAGATAGTACTAAACAGAACTGGAAGCAGATAGTCAACTACATGAAATACAAGTCCGAGGTAAAGCTGGCCGATCCTAGGTACACCTCGCCCACCTGACCTAGATGCGGAGGAAGGTTGAAAACGCTCCAAAAGCGCCAGGTGGTTAGGTGCTCACGATGCGGGCTAGAACTAGACAGACAACTTAGTGGCGCTATAAACATCTATCTCAAAATGTGTGGTTTTCCCAAGAG
>NZ_DBPRYF010000056.1:0-18558 GCF_059755235.1 Sulfurisphaera sp. | reverse complement strand
AAGAGCTTAATAAAGATGCCTAAACGTAGGTTTGTGCACATGTTGGAAGCCGTTGACCTGGAGATTAAAGAAAAGGCACCAGTACAAATTGTGTAATTGAAAATGAACGGTTAATTGACAGAGCAAGACAAACGATTTGTGTCTTTTGATTTGATAAAGGGTTGCTTTAATCCCCTTCAGCTCTTCTTCCTTTCAAAATACTTTGAGAAAACGAGATTTAAAACTCTGAGAATAGGATTTCAATTGAACGGGGCACATTATGATATCGAAATTTGTTTAAGTCTCTTTGAGTGTAAGTTAATGTTAACCTTATTGTTTATCTTTTCATTGACACCACAATCTCTTCATTTTCCCTATCTTATAAACATTGATAAATTTTGCTTAAATATACAGCACTGCAGTTCGACTCAGTTATTCTTTAAAGAGCCTAAGAAATAAGTATCTACAGATCTGTCACCGTTATTTTCTTGATCTCTTTTATAAACTTTTCAAGACTAGAATTCTTTAGCAAATTTCTCAAAGCTAAATCAGTGTCTCTTACAATTTCACAATAGCTTCTCATAGAATTTTCACTTATTTTCACGTATCCATTATTCGGCTAACCTGAGTATTTCTCACTTACTAAAGATTAGCTAAATATCATTAATTTAAAGAGAAGAATTATAGTGAATAACGCTGAAATTAAAGAAGCTTTTGAGATTACTATTACATTTTATGAACTAAGATAATTTTTTACGATACCAGCGAACTATTTTATATTTTAAACGTTTTTAAAAGTAGGATCCTCTCAGTTTTCCTTTAATTTACTTTATAGATTTTAAAGAGAGCATTTTCATGTAACTTAAAAATACGTAAATGTTAAAAAGGCAAAAGATTGGACTTTAAAGTAATTAAGGGATAGAAATACTTATAAACAGATAAACTAATTTAGTATAAAAGGTAAAAAGGGGTAGAGAGTGAGACGAAATTAAAATGGTTTTATTGATTTTCATAAGTAGTGAGTATTATCAGCTTTGAAGTTCAAAATATTTATATAGCCTAAAGAATTTATTAGTCAATGAGGTTTATGTTGTTTATAAATAACGTTGCTGAAAGGGTGTGAGAGATGGTTAAATGTCCTTTTTGTGGATATGAGGCAGACATTTCACAATTCAAACTTCTTAGAGATCCATGGAAATTTAGATTTTATGAAGTTAAAATGATTGAATGTCCGAAATGTCATGGTGTGTTTAACTATTATAGTGGTACAAGTTCTAATAATAATCGGGCTACAGAGTTTATTATAAAAATAAAACCTAGAAAGTGAGATAGTATGTCTGCGCGCAACAACACCCCCGAGTTAGATATTGATGATATACTACAATGTATTAAGGAAGCAGTCCGTAAAGCAGACACTGAAGAGGATCTTAGAGTAAGAGTATCTGCATGCATAGAGGGAAAAATACTAAAACCATTAGGTCTTGAAAGTGTTACTGGAGGAAAGTACGAATACACATTGGTTTCAGGTGCTAGGCTTGACGCTCTATATGGGCATGTAATTATCGAGTACAAAAAACCGGGTAAGCTTTCATCACAAAGGGATATTCAGAGTGCTAAGGAACAAGTCGTAAATTACATTAAAGGGGAGGCTGAAGAAAAGCCCGCCTATTCTAGGTATCTAGGTGTTTTAATAAGCGATAGGATTGCATTTGTTAAGTACGATCCTAGAAACGATAATTGGATCCTTAGAGGTCCTTATGAGATAAATCGTGAGAATATAATAAAGTTAATTGAGGCTTTGAGGGGACTTAGAAGGAAGACTTTAGACGCTAATAATTTGATTAATGACTTTGGCCCGAAATCACAGATAGCTAAAAAGATGATCAGAGTATTATATGATAAGATTAAGAAGAGTGCAAATCCTAGAACAAGAACTCTATTTGATGATTGGATGAGACTCTTTAAACAAGCTACTGGTTACGAGCAAGAAAGGCTCAAGGAGCTATCAGAGCTAGCGAGTGAATACGGCTTACCAAATAATATAGATTATGACACTCTTATATTCGCAATACAAACTTATTACGCTTTGCTAATGAAACTTATTGCTGCAGAAATAGCTTATCTTTATGGCGGAGGAAAACTTTACAGGTCTTATGTAGCGGAGTTAGATGATGCATACTCAAGAGAAGGTGTTAATGGGATCAAAGACGTATTAAATGATCTTGAAAGTGGTGGAATATTTAGAAAATTATTAAACATAGAGAACTTCCTTGAAGGCGATTATTTCTCATGGTATCTAAATGAACTAGATGGAGATTTGGCAGATTCTATAGCAGAAATGGCAAGAATACTATCTAACTACGAAGTAGCTACGCCACAGTTAGAACCTGAATTTGCAAAAGACCTGCTAAAGAGGTTATATCAAAACTTAGTCCCCGGAGATTTAAGACATAAGCTTGGTGAGTTTTACACACCAGATTGGCTAGCAAATCTAGTTTTAGATGAAGTTGGTCTATGCTTAGATAATTTGCTTAAAATGGGAGAGGGGAACTCTTTGAAACCACTTGAGTTAAGAGTCTTAGATCCAGCATGTGGTTCTGGGACATTCCTTATAGCATATATAAGCAGACTTAGAAGGTATGCTGAAGAACATTATTTGGTAGATCAACTACTAAACTATGTACTAAGAAATGTTGTAGGTTTCGATTTAAATCCATTAGCGGTTCTTGCCGCTAGAACAAACTATCTTCTAGCGATAGCTGACCTTTTAGGTTATGCCAGAGGTAAGATAGAAATACCTGTGTATCTTGCTGACTCAATAATGATCGAAAAAAGCACTCAACTGACAGGCCAAGTATATGTACTAAGGACAGTTGTAGGAGAATTCCGTATACCCAAGAATATTATTGACGGGAGATTATTAGCCGATATTTTGGCTGAAATTTCTCAAGATTTAAGAAATAAATATAGTAAAGAGGAGTTCAAGGAGAGGATTAAATATACATTTAATAGTATTAAAGACGACGACATTGATGCATTAACGGAGTTATATGAAAAACTACTTAAACTTGAGGAAGAGGGAAAAGACGATGTGTGGATTTCCGTGCTTAGAAATGCATTTGCCCCAATTCTAAAAGGAAAATTTGATTACGTTGTGGGTAATCCACCATGGGTCAGTTGGGAGAATCTCCCTGATATATATAGAGAGATAAGTAAAGACCTATGGGATAAATACGGTCTTTTAAAAACTATAAAAACAGGGGGATTTAAGAAAGACCTAGCAATGTTATTCTTGGCAAGATCTTTTGACTTATATCTTAATGTTGGAGGTAAGCTAGGATTCCTAATGCCTTTCACAGTATTCAAAGTCCAGGCCGGGGCAGGATTTAGGAACTTTCTAACTAGAAAAACACTTATACATGTCATTCATGATCTAGTAACTTTATATCCGTTTGAAGGGGCAGTGAATAGAACAGCAGCTATAGTTGTGGAAAAAGTATGTGAGTTATCAGATATGAATGGTGTCGGAAAATGTCCTCAGATAAACGATATATACAAGAATAACATGAGTAGAGTTAAAAATATAATATGGGCGAATCTGTCGAAGAAAAAACCAATACCAATGGATATGCCACTAGATGAAGTACTTAAGAACACAAAAAGATATCAAGCAATAATGGTGCCGCTATTGCAAAATGATCCTAGTAGTTCATGGATGCAAGTAACACCAGGCATTGTTGAGGCTATTAGAAAGCTTGCTACAGGCGTTCAGTACTATGAAGCACACGCAGGAGTATATGTTGGCTTAAACCAGGTATATTTTGTAAAAATTCTTGAAAAACTTCGTAACGGAAACCTAAGTATAACTAATGAGCCCGAGTCAGGGCAGAAGAAGAAAGTTACGCAAGTAGAGGCTATAGTAGAGCATGAACTAGTTTATCCGTTGATAAGAGGTAGAGATGTAAAAAGGTGGTACGTGGATTATAAAGACAGATATGTAATTATCCCCCATGAGCCAACCTCAGGAAAACCCATTTCCCAAAGTATTCTTAAGGTAAAGTTCCCACTTACTTTTGATTACCTCAACCAATATAAGGACGAACTTAAAAAGAGATCTATAAAACCGTTCCTCTCTCTCAGGGAAAAAATTAAGAAAGCGAAAAACGGTGTCGAGAGAAAAAATGCCGAAAACAGAATTGATGAAAATTTCTATATAGTTGACGATATAGGATCTTATACATTCGCTCCATATAAGGTTGTTTGGAAGAGCATTGCTGGTGCAATTACTGGTAAGGCCACCGAGTTCGCTTGTGCTGTCGTAGAACCTTTATCAACAGCTTTTGTTTCTTCGAAACCTGTGATTCTTGATCACGGAACTATAATGATAGGGTTTAATGATAGGGATGAGGCTTATTATGTTTCTGGTTTCCTTAATTCGTCGGTAGTTAGAACAGTGATTGCCGCATATACTTATGAGCTTGGACAATACACGCATATAGTTGATACTATTAAGATTCCCAAGTATAATCCTAGTAACGAATTGCATAGAAAGATATCTGAGCTTTCCAAGAAGGCTCATGAGATTGCTAAAGAAATTTACGAGAACGGTAGAAAAGACCTTGAAGACGAACTTAAGAAAATTGAAGACGAAATAGATATTGCTGTTACAGAGTCACTTGGACTAAGTGAATCAGATCTCAAGGAGTTTAAGAGGCTATTAGCTATCCTTTCTAACGAGGAATTGCCCGAAGAGGAAGTTGAAGTTCCTCTTCTAGAAAAACCCTCTCTCACTGTTTTAAACACAGCCCTTAAGCCGGATGTAGAGTCTAATATCGAGGTTGAAGTCGTTAATCCGTCTGGCGAAGAGATAGAAATATACTATGAACTCCCGTGGGAAAAAGGTTCCTTTAAAATTATTGACGGAGAATATAAGATTAGGACCCCTCCGCTAGAGCCTGGCAAATATGATGGTAAGCTTAGATGGATGTGGCACGGTAAGGAAGAAGTTATTAATTTCACAATTGAGGTCTCTCAACCTACAGGCCCAAAGAGACGTAAAGTCTTGTAGGCGATAAAAGATGAGCGAACTATCCAATAAAGTAAAAAGATATTTTGGTGACTTCGCCGTTGATAAAAGCCTTACTTATAGACTAGACCTAGTTAAGCTTCCTAGATATGTTGCCGAGTTCTTAATATTTGAGTTTTTGTCTGAGGGTGGTAATTGGGAGGAGAAGCTAAGGAATTTTATTAATGAGCACTTCTATGAGCCAGAGGAGAAAGAAGTAGTAAAGCACAAGCTCGTCACAGAGGGTATTGTAAACCTTATAGATGAGTTAAAGGTTTACGTAGATATAAAAACTAATACACATGTAGGTGTTGTCCAATCCCTTGATATATGGGCAGAAGTGCCAGTAGACATAGTCAATAAAAATAAGGCTACCTTAACTACGGGAATGTGGGGGTTAATAACGCTTAAAAAGACAGATGTGGACAAAGAAGTCTTAGGAAGACCAATCTCTGTCTTTGTATCTGACTTCAAACCATTTCAAGCACCAGAAAATGACCCAAAGATTCTTGAGGATGCAAGAGAGCATTTCAGACTTGATGAGTGGATAGACGTATTAATAAACACTGTGGGACTAGATCCAAACGTTTATAACCCTAGGCAAAAGCTTCTACTTCTCTCACGCCTTGTTCCATTAGTTGAGGGCAATGTAAATATGGTTGAGTTCGGGCCTAGACAAACTGGTAAAACATATCTATATAGGAACATTAGCAACTATGTAAGGATAATATCTGGTGGGACAATATCTTCTGCCTCTCTCTTTTACAATTTAAGGACTAGAGTCCCTGGGGAACTAGCTGTAAAAGACGTTGTAGTTTTTGATGAAGTTAGCAAAGTGAGGTTTCCAAACCCCGATGAAATGATAGGAAAGCTTAAGGATTATATGGAGAGCGGACAATATGAAAGAGGAGACAAAAAAGTAGCCTCTGATTCTTCTCTCGTGTTCATGGGTAATGTGAACGTTGAAAGGAGTGACGGTGCTTATATACCTATTGAAGATTTAACCTATGTATTGCCAGAGCCCATGAGAGATTCAGCTCTTTTAGATAGAATCCACGGGCTTATACCAGGTTGGGAGTTTCCTAAAATTTCCCAAACGAGATATCATCTAGCTAAGGGCTATGGAATTGCATCTGATTATTTCTCAGAGGCAATGCATATAATGAGGAAGGACACTTTAGCTTTTTACGTTGACAAGCATGTAGAGTTTTCAGAGAACTTTAAGATAAGAGACGAAAAGAGTTTTAAAAAAGTCACAAGCGGTTTAATAAAACTACTATTCCCGAATAAGATGATTAACAGAGAGGAGCTTAAGTTAATCACTGATGTAGCCTTAGAATATAGACAAAGGGTTAGGGACTGGCTACATAAGATAGCCCCAGGTGAATTTCCTAAAGAGAGGCTTGAAATAAGAGTACTTCCTTAATAAGAAGGTAGAACAACTTTACATATCATTTATTTTGTCCTAACTAGCTTTTATTAAGTAACTACATCAAATCCTAAAACTTAATTTTATCATAAATTAATCTTCCACTATCGTGTTTTATCTCATATTTACGTGCTATGGCAATTGTCCGCATTTCTCTACCCCCATTATATTTAGAGAGACAATGCGGATTATCTGATCTAATACACAGAATCTGCTCCCTTATTAACAACGTAGTCCTCTCGAATTTCATAAACATTCATGACTAATTCTCCAACCACTTTTATAAGTTGTACGGTCTTTTATTCAGCATAGGGCTTGAACATATTTTCTATACATCATTAAGCAAGAGGAAAAAGGTTCTATGGGAAAAAGGTCTCTATTAAGCCTTAAGAGATGATTTGATACTAAGTTTTTCCTTTATCTTGTAAAATTACCCGGGTTTACTTATTTCAAAATCTAACTGAATGAAAAGGGATATTGACAGAAAGTGTCTTATTACTTTTTTATATTCCCTTTCTTTCTTGACCCAGCCAACATAAAGAGGATCAAAATACCGAAGAGGGGCTTCCAGCTAGTAAGTTTTTCTGGTACCTCTATGGTAGATGGGTCATGAGGTAATGGATCTATAATTTGAAACGGAATGTTATACTTTTTCAAAATGTTAGTTAAATACCCGTAGAAAGGTTTTCCATCGTAAGAGAGGTGCTCCAAGAAATCTCTTGATATCTCTATTTCGGCATCAAGAGTGCTATCAGCATATCCCCTTATGTGGGTTTCTAACACTTTACCTATACGTTTGGCTAAACCGAAAACCTGTCCCTCCTTCCATACTTGAAGAATGCCGGGGTCATAAAAACCCTCATTCATGAGTACCTGTTTGACGTAATTTATGTCTGAGAGTACCTTTATCTTTCCGTGTGCTTTTATGGATGTTCCATTTGTCTCTTTTTCGACTTTTATTGTCATAATTCAATTTTTAGGGCATTGACACTTTTAACCTTTTGTTAGTATGTGTTTTTCATCTCCACGGGATAATTCATTTTAGAGTTTTTCATCTTCCTATATGCTGTTTTTGATTTTAAATAAAAGGATATTTGAAGTGTTTTTAATTGGGTTATGTTAGTAAAAAGATAGTTTCTCACATTTTAGTTTCCTAAGTCTTGCATATAGCTTACTACCAAGAAATTTCCGTTACTAAAAGTCATACGCTAGTTATTATCTTTTCAAACGTTTTCTCCCAATATCCCTTAGAAAACAAGAATGGCAAAGTTAAGGCTAAAGTTGCTGCAATACCAGCGATTAGGAAGTAAAAATCTAAAAAAATTACTAGGGCAGATGGATAAAGTAATATGCTAGATGATAAAGCTCTACCACTTGAGATTTGCGATGACACAGGGTTAAGCCTTGCGTTAATAGATGCTTCATAAATATACACAAGCGGGACGAATAAGCTTCCAATACCTGCTACGTGGTTAAGAAGAATGATAGAGATTGAGATTGGTAAGAACAGTATAAACAGTGAGAGGGTCTTTGCTAACAAATATTTCCTAGCGTAGTCAATGGGCGTCATAACAGATAAGTTAAGCCATAAAGGCTCGTTCGCAAATGCTGAATTTGAAGTTAATGAGACTATGGTAATCCCTGCAAACAAACCTATATTGCTCTCGATAAAAAATGTATAGCTAAGTTGACTTTTCATTAGTGAGACAACTACGTAATTTACTACCCCAACTGCAACAGTAATAAGGAGTACTTTATACATCTTCACCCTTCTGCTCGTTATATTAGGTATTCCGCTTAGATTAATCCTGCCTACAGTCTCGAAGAAGTTAAAGCTCCTCTTTAACATTGCGATAAAAGGTGAGGAAGAATACAAGGAAAGTGAAGTTGTCGTTTTGCCTGTCGGCGCAAGAAGTCCTTGCCTCTTATAAAACTCGAATATTAGATCTTCAACACTTGCGTTTCTTATTCCCAGAAACACGGTTATGATTAATAAAGCAGAAAGAATGAAATAACCGTAAGAGTAACCGAACACCATGGAAAATGGTGAGAATGGGAACTTTAAGAGTGAAGATAGCATCCAGACTCCAATTACTAGGACTATAACTTTTCTCTTAAAGGCAAAGAAAGCGAAAGAGTTAATGACGCTAGACGCTAGCATTACAAGCAGAGAAAAGTAAGAGATTGTTGGGAATAGGGAAATAGCTGCGATTACTGTCTGCAATAAGTTTGTTAAAAACGTATATAGTAAGTATGCAATCTCTAACTCCCTCTCGTCAAAGGGCAACATGTAGAGGAAGTCGACATCTGACTTTTGAATGAAGAAAGAGGAATAAATACCGTTGAGTATGAAGGTCATGGAGAGGAAAAGTATGCCAACAATATCAAGCATGTAAAGGGCAAAGGGGAGATGAGAAATAATTAAGAAGAATGATATAAAGGCAAAGAACATGAGTTCAGCTACATAAAACATCATCACTGATCTCCTAAATGTTGTCTTTATCTTGAAATTCACTAGTTGCCAAAGCATCATGGCATAGTTTTTCTTCAGATTATAAAAGTTTTCCATTTATTTGTTGACTCATACCAAACTCTCATTCTCGTAGTTTGCGGATGCAAAAACTACCTTATAATAGAATGAAATGTGTGTCGCCTTTAATAGTCGATGGTAGCGTTAAAACACCGTTAGAGAAGACAAGCCTCAGTATAGCCAAAAATTGATAAGTAAGTCTTAACTGAAGTCACGAAAACCCTTTTAAAACTTATAATTTCCTTCCATAACCGAAATGCATAGTGTTGAGGAATAAACATACGTCATAATGTAGATTTGTTTATGAATGTGGTGGCAAAGCAATAAGAAAAATTATCAGAGGAAATATAAAGATCGAGTATCTAGCGAAGATAAAATAAAAGTGAAATTTTGATCCAAGCGTCATACACTAGTTAATGCCTTTTCAAAAGTCACCTCCCAGTAGCCCTTGGAAAACAAGAATGGTAAAGTGGAAGCCATGGTGACTATAACTCCAGCAATGGGGAAGAAGGAATCTAAAGCGACTAGTAACAAAGGCAAAAGTAATAAGCCGACATATCCGCTACTGTTATAATATGGATGTTTCGAAGATACTAACACGAAGTAAACCCTAGCGTTAATTGACGCAGAATATATGTAAAGAAGAGGGATGAATAAACTACCAACACCGACTAGTGGGTTAATCAAAAGCACAAAGATTGAAATCGGCAAGAAAACGATAAAGGTCGGGATAGTCCTTGTTATCAAGTAATTTCTGGCAAACTCTACTGGGGTCATAGCTGATAAGTTTAACCATAAAGGCTCATTCATAAATGCTGGAAAAGAGGATAAAACGACTAGAAGTACCCCCGGTGTAAAGACCATAAAACATTCACCAACTGAGAGTGTGAGCTGTGCGTTTGCACCCCCAACTGTATGGCTAAAGTAGGATAAAGCTTCATAGATTCCTATTGCTATCAAAGCAGTTACTAGAGCTAGTTTATACGTCTTCGCCCTTTTATATAATATAATTGGCATTCCACCAGTACTAATCCTGCCTCCAAATTCAACAAATCTAATGTTATTCTTTAACATTGCAATAAAGGGCGATGAGGAGTGTGATGAGAGTGAAGTCTTCATTTTAGACGCCAGCACTCATTATCCTAGCTACTATGCTCTCAATTGGCTCGTCCTCTCTCCCTAGTTTTCTCAGATCGTCAATAGTCCCAGTCCACACAACTCCACCTCTGTTTATAATTATCACATGGTCTGTTAGTCTAGTTGCTATTGACATAATGTGGGTTGAAACTAAAAACGTTGCATTCATGCTCCTTAGCAGATTTATCACTTTTTCTTGTGTAGGTATGTCAAGGTAATTGAGGGGTTCGTCTAGCAAAACTATCTCTGGGTTGTGAAGAATTGTCAAAGCAATAGAGAGCTTCTGCAAGTTACCTCTCGACAGCTTCCCAGCCTCAACATTCGTATAACTCTCCAGCTCGAGGAGGTTAATCAGCTCATAAACCCTCTCCCTTGGCACACCCCTAAATGAAGCAAAGTACTCAAGGTTTTCCTTCACTGTTAATGTTCTGTAAGGCATAGCGTCCTCAGGCAAGTAACCTAGGACTTTCTTAACCTCTTTTGAGTTAGGTGAAAAGCCTTTGATGTAGACTTCGCCTTGATCTTGTTTGAGCAATCCAGCTAAAATCTTCAGACTCGTGGATTTACCAGCACCATTGGGGCCAAGCAAGGCGTATCTGCCTAAACAAGGTACTGAGAAGGATAAATTGTTGAGAGCGACTATGTTTCAATAACGCTTAACTAAGTTTCTAACTTCTATGCATTCCATAAATGAAGATTAAAAAGGAAAAATAAAAGCTTAATCATTTAAAGTTCAGCGAGAGAAACATAAAGGAAATGATACCGTGTTCCATGTAAATTTAGAACTGAACGGAACTAACTTAAAACACCGAATAAACAAATATGTTATAATTAAAGCATTCTCTTTTCGTTATTATATCTACGCCTTCTTTATCTGAGACTTAAAGCACCCGTTAACGCTATCCATGAATCAGCGAAAGAGGCAGTAGAAGTTCCAAGCAACTTTAGCAACTACTGATGCGATGCTATATTAGTCGCCCACTATTAGTCGAACAGCTTAGGTGGTTGAAGTCAAGGATAGTCCTTGCGCATTTACTGGTGGATAAACACTACCATGAATTAAGACCTCTGATAAAGTTAAAATTAGTAGTACAGCTTCTACTACGCCTGGTAAAACTAAGTCTATCAAAGCTCTGAAATCATGGGTAAAGCAAATCCTAAGCGTAACTTTTCTAACCATCCTATCTCAGAATAATCTTAACTTTTTATTCCTTGCTTTTTAAAGTTTATTTTAGAGGCATTTAATACTACTTTTTTAAGAGAGAGCTTCTATCATTGAATATATAGATCTATCTAGCTTAGAAAAACTAGAGAATATTAACTAACAGAAGTTTACAAATAGACATTATGACTCCCACCTTTTTTATACTAAGAGCTAAATAGTTTTATTTCTTGGTAAAAATAATAGATTTTGAGTTCTTAAGAAATTTATTTTTAGAGGGTAAAATTCTAAAATTGTTTGTAACATATTAGAGTCTAGTCGTTTAGCCCGGCGGAAATTGAGAGTAGTCCAGAATAAGTAAGTCTCAACTTTAAAATAATTTTCCACCGAGAAAAACTTGGGTGAAATTAAGGCTTATTCAGTTTGCTAAATAAAATAATTCTTATTATCCCTTGTCCGACTTTATTCATGGTTTAACGTGGCTTGTGTTTTTCATCGATTTTACTTTTCCTAAACCCACGTAGACTAAAATGTAACCAATAAATGAAACTATAGGTATTGCTACTAGAATTCCTCCTATTTTTGTTAATTTTTCTTTATATTCTTCCCCGACTTTATAAAATCCTAGTCCAACTAATATATTTGCTATGACTACAAGAATTTCTCCAATTAACATTATGTCTTGACCCTCAAATATGTCTACACTAACCGCATATATTGCACCAATAACGATTGGGATAAGAGATACAAGGTATAACGATACCCCGATAGATCCTATTCCAACGTCTCTAGCTAACTCATCGAGGATCTTAAAGCCTCCTCTAATGTTAAGAGCTCCTATGATTACTAGTATAACTCCAATAAAACTCACTATTACTGATAGTAATGGAGCTACTAGTAGTAAAAATTCAGACCCGATAACTATTGGTACTACTAAGATCAGCAGAAGCGTCCCCTTACCTAATTTGTCGATCCCTTCAAATTCTCTCTCCATAAAAGTGGATTGAAAAGTGTAGTTCTCTAAAGAGAAGTAAACATTCACATTTTCGCTTTTCACTGCGTTCTTCACTTTCTCGATCAAGGCAATAGCCCCTCCTTTTGTTACACTGTTTATATAATCTAGTAACTCAAGGAGCAATTGCTTTGCCTCGCTTTCGCTAATTTTTGCTATTTTATCCTTGTACTTCTTCATTACTGTCTCGTTG
Source organism: Sulfurisphaera sp. (assembly GCF_059755235.1). Classification (NCBI taxonomy): domain Archaea; kingdom Thermoproteati; phylum Thermoproteota; class Thermoprotei; order Sulfolobales; family Sulfolobaceae; genus Sulfurisphaera; species Sulfurisphaera sp. The sequence continues at coordinate 6,051 of NZ_DBPRYF010000056.1, read as the reverse complement.
AAATCCTTCAATAGGTCTTTCTTCTCCGGTACATAGTGATAACCACCAATACTTATCACTATATCAGCACCATTTATTGAGAACTTCTCCGACTCTGCGTTATAGTCAATAGAAAAGGTAATCAGTTTATCATTCGAAAAGTCCAAAGTTGCAGAAAAGCTAGAGCCAACAATTTTAAGGACTAACTGTCCTTCCATCCCCTCACCTTTTAATTATAAATAATTGCATACAATAATATTTAAACCTAAAAAACCGTGTATTGAAGAGCGTTTAACCACTCTCTCTAAAAAGCTCATGGCCTATAAACTGCTGTAGCCTTAACTTCGCTCATCTTACCGTTTTCACTAATAAGCAGGGTTATTAGATACACTGAGTTTGGCACTAAGGAACTTATACTGTCAAACTTAATTGTGACAACGTTTTGCCCTCTTATCAACGTTGCTGGATTGATCTCGTAGGACTTTATCATTGTACCCTCAATCTTTGCTGATATTGTAGAGGCTTCAACTGCAGAGTAGAGAATAATTGTTGCAGTCCCATCACCTCTAATTATCCCCTGCTCCACTTGATAAATTTGCATTGCTGTTAGTCCAGGTTGATAAACTGCAGTAGCCTTCAACTCCATGATGTTCCCTCCAACGTTTATAACTAGTGTAATAAGGTAAGTGTTCCCTGGAACTAGTTGAGGGATGTTGTTAAACTTAATAGAAAAACTATTTGTCCCAGGCTGTAACACCACTTGGTTTGCTGAAGCGAACGTGGTACCCTCAATCCTTGCTGACAACACTACCGCTTGGACATTGGAATACAGTGAGATATCGGCTATACCGTTACCTCTAATAGTCCCTTGTCCCACTTGGTATATTTGTGGAACTGGCTGTGTTTGTAAAGCAAAAGGAGTTTGTTGCGTAACGGGTTGTCTAGCTTGTTGTTTGGGCTGAACTTGTTGTGGTGGTGGTCCATGAACTCTCCTTAAACCTAAGTAAACAAGGATAAAGCCAAGCAGGAAAAGGTATGGAACTATTAACAAGAAGCGAAGGTCTTGTTCTCGCTGACTACTAAACGCGTATGCATAAGTTACAATGGGTATGAAAAAGCTCAGTATTGTTGACGCCCTAATAATCCTTCCACCAGCTTTGCTTACCCCCTCCCTGTATTTTTCTCCTACTTCAGTAAGGGCTTTGCCTAAAGCATAAGTTCCAGAAAGCTGAATTATTATACCAGCAAGACCTATGAGTGAACTAATTCCTAAACCAGCAATCAAGAACGGGTTTGTACTGTACTCTTGGTGATCTTTCACGAATAGAAATATCGAAGTTAAGAATATACCGCTAATAACTAGCAAAAACAAAGCCAGAAAGAGGTTTTTTACTGCTAAGAACCCTTTCCATGATATTCTGTCTAGTACTGCAAGGATTTTGAAGCCACTCATCATGTAAAAGTAGCCCATAATTGCTGGTGAAATAACACTCAAAAACACGATTTCAACTATAATTTTAACGTCTGCAATAGATGATGGTTGTTGAAAAACAGACGTGTAGAGATGTAAAATTGTTTTTTGAATAGGAGAAGGCATTAAGGGAGATAAAATTATCATTATTACTAATTCAGCAAGAGCTAAGTACAATGCGCCAATGCGTAATTTTCCGATCCCTTCTAAATCATCGTCCACAAAAAGAAAATATTAGTAGGGGATTAATAAGAATAACTCCCCCGATTCTATTCTTTTAAAGTTTATATATCCCTTTTTTTAAAGACTAAAGTATGAAGTTGAAAACTCATTACATGTTCTCTTTTGGGCTATCATCTTTATCTTTGACTATTTTTGGAATTCCATTAATTCCCACAATAGCTATTTCCCTTTTTGTCTCATTTGTAGGAAATATAATAATTGATAAGATTGGGCATGATATGACAGAGACTGGTCAAGTATTGAGAAGATCGCCGAAAACACACACAGTGCCGAGAAGTATATTTTGGGGGGTAGTCTCTTCCCTTCCGCTCCTATTCATTATTTATTTGATCCAATATGACTATATCAACTTAATGATCGCTTCAATTATTTCTGGGGTTATTGTCGGTCCTTCACACATGCTTCTTGACTCCTTGACTGAAAAAGGGATTTATGTGAAGAAGAATGGGGAGTGGAAGAGAGCTGCTCTAGCCCACAGGCATTTTGATGACCCACTAGGCAACGGACTTGCAGTTATTTCTGGTATAGTAATGTTTGTCCTAGCGTTTAATTTAAGTTACGCGTTCTTGTAAAAATTGTTTGTAAGGGTAGAGAGGATTAGCACAGATATTAAATTATTTTCATGTTATGGTAAGAAACAAGAGAGTGTGATTCTAATTTCTGTCATTTCACAAAGCCCTGGTAGCTCCTCTATTTTAATCTTGTCACACTGAAGTGCTACTTTTCCATTCCTTATTTAAAGTGATAAAAGACTCTCAATGGGAAAACTGCTTACTGAACAAACTGTTTATAAAGCCTTAGATTACAGTACCTGCTATGACAGTTATACCGTATTCTTCAGCGTATTTCTTATCTTCCTCCTCTATGACGTTGCAGACTAGAAACATCTTTGTGACCTTCTTTCCTTGAGACTCGAACAACAGCTTTCTGTCCAAAAGCTGCTCAACCGCACCTTTATCGCCATTAGTCTTAACTTCGAAGACATAGACTTCACCGTCAGTAACTTCATAAAAGTCGACTTCGTATTTTAAACCTTTGTGCCCTGTAACGCCTTTTTCATCTACGATATAACCATGTTTAACTTTATCTGGGTCAACTCCGTGAAGCTCTAAAGCTTCTTTATATATAACTCCATCATTGTCTTTTCAAAGTCGCGCCCAGACCTTGAAGTGTAAGTCCCTACTATCTTCTCAAGTCTATTAATCGAACTGTTCTGTATCTTTAGCTGTTTTTCTATGTCAGTCAATTTCTGTGTGTGCTCTTCTAATATCTTACCATGTTCTTTTTCAAGCCTCTCAACCGACTTTTTCACTTCCTCAATTGAGCTACCTTGAGTCTGCAGTTTTCCCTCAATATCCGTAAATTTCTGAGAATGCTCCTGTAGCTTTGCGTTTATACTTTCTAGATCTCTCTTACGCCCCTGCAGTTCTTGGTGTATTCCTTGGATCTCACTCCGCAAGCTAGACAGCCCTTGCTTTTGCTCTTCAAACTTCTTATCATGGTCTTCTATTTTATTGCTCATTTCCCCTAACTTCTCAAGGATCTTAGACTGTTGCTCATATAATTTTTTGATTTCGTCCTCTATGCTCTCCAACCTCTTTATTATAACGTCATTCCTCAACTTCTCATATACTTTATCAACTATCTTTTGCAAGAGCTCTGGGCTGTTGACGATCTCATTGACGATTTCTTCACCTTTCATAAAATTAGATTTGACTGGGAAAATTTAAGCATTGCTTATACTAGTCCCTTTACCTTTAAGATTTGGCTTACAGCTAAGGCTTTTCAAATAGTAGCATTTTTGGTTATAAAGAGTCGTGGTAACGAAGAGATAAGCTTATTAGTTTAAAAGAACATAATAACAGACAAGATGGGGGGCAGGAGGTTCTCATTCTAGCCTTGTTTCAACACCAATATGCTCACACGACTTTCAGCACCCCTCCCGCCCCAATATTGTGTCTCATTATCTGATTTAAAAACCTTTTGCTTCTTCTAGGTTTCTTCGCGTTAAATTGTATAAAGTCTTTGTAATAACTAGATTCCCGTAGAAAGCAAAAGACACTCAATTCTATGGTAGATTTACGCTCTAACACAATCTGTTTGCGCTGATAAGGAGAACATCCCGCCAGTATTTACATATAGCAAAGCCCCTACAGCTATTGTTAGTACTATTACAGTACCTAGTGTAGGGGATGTGCCCTTTGTTGTCTTTCTTGTCCATGGTCTCCTTTCTACCTCGTTTTTTGTGAGAGTTAAAACGTGGGGAAAACAGATGATTTTTACACTTGACGGATGTTAACTATCTAGATGATTTCATATATTCGAGAAAGAGTTCACAAGCATTTTTCAACATCATTGCTCTGAAGTATAGGGCTTATGTTGCTAATATTTTTCTCCTCCTTTCCTTCATGCCAAGGACTCAATCTGCAAAATCAAAGGGGAAACTCCTTTTAATTAAGGAAACGCACTCATTTTATTCTTTCTTCTAGTTTGTAGTCCACAAAAGAGAAAACACTTTTAATTGCCTCCTCCATTTGTATAATACTATAGCACCGAGACTAAGCGAAAGGTCAAAAAGAGCAATGCCTTAAGTATTTGGTACAGTAATTTTACGTTAGTAATACAAGGAGTTATGAGTATAACAATGTACAACAAAGAAATGTTGTTGGACGAAAAACGCACAATATTTGTAATCAATCACTCAGGCTCCTATTATCTATGAGACATACCACAACGGAGTTATAGAACTAGCAACACTAAGACCTTTCACAATAACACATATAATACTGCCAGATGGTGAAATATTAAATACGTCAATCTATGTGCAAAATACAGTACCTTTGAATGATGTCTTGGTCGGCAACTCATCATGGGCAATAATTGTAACGGATAGAGGGACTTGGTATAATGTAACGCCGTTATATCTACCACTTGGTGTGTACCTAGACCCGCAAGGTTTCTATTACGGCATCCCATGGAACACCTCAGAACTAACGTTCAGCTATTCACCAACGTGGAATGTGACTGAAGGGTTGAAGATGCTGAAGCCTGGAGTCACAGAGTTCAACCAGCCTGCCCTCTACGACGGTTATGAATTTGCTTCTGGTGTTACAAACGTCACAGCTGGAACATACGTGAATGACACTAACGGATGGCTGAACATCACATTTTATGCCCCACCACAATACATACACAACCAGTATGCGTCCAACTCGTATTTTGTCATCTTCCAAGACCCAGGAGGCCACGGATTAAATACTGGATGGCCGTTCGTAACTGACCCCTCTACACCGAGCCACTGGAAGTACTTCTTCTATCTGATAACTACAAACCCATACATAGCTCTAATGCCACCGCTCTACTACGCCCCATATTACTATGCAATCCAAAATGGTTATGGAGAGCCAAACTTGGTTGACCCTCCTGGGGCAACAAACTTCACATATACACTCATCAATGCCAGCATTGGTATTTACATACCGATCAATGACAGTGCAGGTAATATAGAATATCTATATGTGCCTTTCGACTTGTTCGAGATAACTGACGTAATGGCCTTTATGCCGTTTGTCCCTAGAGCGTGATTTCATTTACTTTATCATGTTTTAAGATACTCACTGACCTCACTATCTTCATTTGCTCTAGAGACTTCGCCTCTTCCTGTAGCATTCCCCTAATGGCTATAGTGTCATGGGTAGCTTTCATCCCTAACGGCACGAGGGATAAATGTATAACGATGTGAGCACTGCTCTAAGTTACATGGGCAATGAGTCTCCCTCTCTGAGAGCTCGTGTTGTTCATCTTTTCTAGAAATAAGTTATTACTACTCATGCTTAAAAAGGTTTCTGTTTTCATACCCTCACTTCCAGACAGTAGATTCTTTCCTTTTTGTCATTAACAACTATCCACCTGGAGCTGATCAAATTTCTCTTCATCATTCTATGCAAATAGACAAGCAGTGTACTCCTTTGCATCTTTGTTTTTTCTAGAAGTTCAGAAAGGGCTAGGCAGTGCCCAGGGGTCGAGGCAAAGAGAATTAGAAGCTCTTCTATGTGTGTTATTCCATTCCTCTCTTCTCCTCTCTATATTTTTTCACATTATGATATATGCACTCAGAATTTATAAAGCTATAAATTGACATCCCAGTAATGCGAAATGTTTATTAGGAAGCATTTATAAGGCTGTAAATTGATGAAAAATACATGGCAAAAAAATCTGGATTAGTTTTTATAACATTTTTTATGATAGCAATAGTAGCGGGAGTAAGCACACTCTCAATAGCATCAACCACGACAAGCACAGCACAATATGTCTATTTAACAATTAACATCTATGGAAATGGAAATCTAACAGTTAAT
>NZ_DBPRYF010000055.1:0-34291 GCF_059755235.1 Sulfurisphaera sp. | reverse complement strand
TCGATATTTTGTGATTGCTCGACTTTAGGTGTTTCTACTTTTTGTTCAGTTTGTTCAACTTTTGGAATTTCTATTTTAGGTTGTTCAACTTTAGGGACTTCTATCTTTTGGGGTTCGGGACTAGGAAAATTTTCGGTTTGTTGAACTGGTAATGTTTGAACGGGTGCAGGTGCAGGTGGTCTTTGCATTGCTATTTTTCCGAGCTCTCTTATCGTGTCTAAAACATTTTGCAATATACTACCCCAATCAACTTTTCCTTCTTTAGTAACAACTGGTTGTTTTTGTGCAACTCCTAAAACATCTGATAACTCTTTAACTGTCTCTCTTAGTTGTTTTAATCTCTGTAATTGCTCAACAATGTCATTCGTTTGTTGCCCTCTTGATACAAGTGACTCTAAATATTCTATTCTACCGTTTAAAGCCTCAGTTAATTTTGTTATTTCTTCGCTCACTTTCTTAAACTTTTCATCTAGTTCTTTCTTCTCAGATTCTTTCTCTTTTGCTTCTATTGTTTTCTTTAGTTCTTCTATTCTCTCTTCTAGTTTACTTCTCTTTTCTTCACTTTTTGTTTTCTCTAGTCTTTTTAGATATTTTACTAACGTTTTGGATAACTCTTTTGCAGTTTCTGGCTGAGTTTTTGCTAAATTCTCGATCTTCTCAGTTAATTTTTCTAATAACTCTAAAGTCTTTGAGTCTTCTTTTTCTTCTGACTTTAACATTTTTTCAAACATCTTTTGCAATTGCTGTTGTTGATACATTAGCATTGACATTATCATATTTCTATTCAATAACTTCATTAATGCTTTATCATCTGTATCACCTTGTAAGTTTTTTAATAACATTAGCTCTTTCGCTTCCTTGATATAATCACTCTCAACATTTATATTGCTCAATACTTTTTTACTTTCTTCTTCTTCTTCATCTTCAAACAATTTATCCATTTTCTTTATCGATGCTGATAATAATGTTGCAACTGTTTGGTCAACTGTTCTATTACTTTTTTTTGCTAATTCTTTAATTGCTTCTGCTAATTCTCCTGTTAATTCAATTACAGCTTTTTCTTCTTTTTTATTTTCATCCGTCATCATGATTCTTCAAATATGAGTTTGTAAAGCAAAGCTCGTTTATATTCTTCTAATATGCTTCTTTTCTTTTTGAGTAATTTGACATAAGCAAGCAATAACTTGTAATTTTCTTTTAGTCTTTTATATTCTTTGAGAAGCTTTTCATAATCTAAATCTAAATCTTTGTTTTTGTGATAGAATTCATCGAGAAAGATAACATAAGAAACTGCGTCTGAAAAACCGTATCGTTTAGCTTTTTCTTCAAAAAGTTCGTTTATCTTTTTTCCTGTTAAGTAATCTTTTGAAAATAAATCTGTTGCTTTTTCAGTTATTTCTTTTTTTATTTGTCTATCAACTGCTGTTGTTGGACTTACTTGAGATTTGTAAGCTGATGATTTTAGTTCTTCCTTCTCAGCTTCAATTTCTTCTTTTACTTTTTCATCTTTTGATTGAGTTTCGTCAAATTCTTGTTTTAATTCTCTTAACCACCTCTTTATTGTTGATTCGTCTGGAATCTCCTTAATATTTGGTTGTGCTTCAAGATATTTTTTTATTTGTTTGGGTCCCCATCCGTATTGTTGTCTAAGTTGAAATACTAGTCTCTTAAGTTCTTCGGGGTAAGTTTTTGGCATAATCTTACTGTGTTTTACATACTTAAAGTTTTTATTATTAAAATTCACCCATGTTATTGTTATTAAAAAATAACAATGTTACCACTGGTTGGTAATAACATTTTAACTAGGGTAAGGTTTAAAAAGTTTGACGATGTAATAATTTACATGGTGAGCAACAAAACACAAATACAAATAGAAGCTCTAAAGAGAGAATTGCAAGAAGCAATAAAAGAGTTTTTAGAAAAGCAAAGTAGTGTAGTTGAAGTAACAATAAGCACAAAAGAAGGCTATACAGTGACGATTGAAGTAGATGGCAAGAAAGTATTTGAGAAAAAAGTGTTTAGTGAAGAAGATAAAGAAGAAGCAATATTAGATATAGAAAGCACTGCAGAAATAGCAAAAAGAATATTAGATACAGATACATACATCACAGAAACGATAAATGAGTTTGTAGATAGACTAATAGAAAAGTTATGTGATTTAGTAAATGAAAAACTAAAAAAATATGGATTAAAAGAAGATGAAGATTATGAGATGGAAATAGATTATTCAGGAGATACAATGGGTGTAAATCCTCGATGGTCATATAGTACTGCATACTTAGATATTCATCTAGGGGAAGATATAATAAGTTTAGAGCTTTTTACAGAACGTACTAGCAAAGCGTGGTATGGAATAGATAATACTTACACTATTAAAACTATTGAAACATTAATACTAAAAGAAGATGTGAATGAGCTAATTGAAAGTTTTCAGAATTTATAACCTCTTTTTTTAACCCTTTTTTTCACATTAAATTTTTATAACCCTTTATATCCTTCTAATGGTACATAGAGGATTATATAGGTACATATAGTCTTATTGGGTTTATAAGGGGATTATAAACACAGCATAAAACTATTGTGTATATATGCTTATACTAGTATGTAATAAAGCATAATATAATGATGAGTTATTGAGTTATATAGTAGGGTTATATACAATAGTTAAATAGTTATAGTTTAAGAAGAATTAGAAATATTAAAAAAATTAAGATAAGTTTTTATATAGCTCTAATAGTTTCTTTGAGTCAAAACCCAAAGCATGTAAAACTTCATATTTTTTAAAGAATTCTAAGTCTCTTACTTTTGCTAATATTTCTGCAAATGCTTTCTTATCTTTCCTTGCTATTATATCTTCAAGATCTTTTAACGTTATCTTTTGCTTTATAGTGTGTGTAATAATTGTCTTTCTTTCTTCATATTGTTTAGCTTTTTTATAAGTCTCCTTATCTACGAAGTTGTAATGCACTCTTTATTTCTTCTATTGCTTTTTCTATTTTATCGTTTGTACTCATAATATGTTTGATGATTGTTAAAATTTAAAAACTTTAACATAGTTAACATGATTATGGTGAGGGCAGTTTTGTTGAATGGAATACCTACTGGATTGATTGTAGAGTTGTTAGAAAGGGGTTTTGATGTGAGGTTTGTAATAAAGAACAAAGAGTGGTTAGAGGAAGTTCTAAATACAAGCCTAGAAGTAATAAATACAATAAGACATCAATCTACAAAAGAACTAGTATTGGGTTTAATTGAGAATAAAGAGAAAGTAAAAGAACAACAATTTATTAGCCTTAGTGATATCAAAGGAGATGATATAATAGTAGTTATAGCACCAAGGCAATTACAACAAAGAGGAGTAGAACAAGCAGTATCTTGGAGTGATTTAGCAATTTTGCAAATGACTATTTTACTCTTACCCTAATTTTTTATGTCTAGGGTTACTCCAAAATCTTATTTCAGAAGAATTTTAAAAGAAGCTGGAGCAAAAAGGATAAGCAAAAGAGCTGAAGAGGAATTTATTAGACTTATAACAGAGATTGCTAAAGAAATTGCACAAGAATCTGTTAAGATTGCAAAAATTTCTTATAGAGATACACTAATAGAAGGGGATATTAAGGTGGCTTACTCAGAATTTTTAAAGAAGCACAAAAAAGAAGAGTTTAAATCTATTTTGTAAGCTTTTTCAAAACCACTAATACTTCTTCCCCTTCCACTATTTTATCCCCAAATTGCCTCTTTGGTATAGTCACTATTAACGAATAATACTTTTTTCCACCATACTTTTTACCCGAAGACCTCAATCTCCTTACTTTAGCCTTAAAAAATATCACATCTTTCTTATTTTGTCTTATTTCCTCTAAAATCTTTTCTAGTTCTCTTTCTTTTTCTTCTTCAATGCTCTTTAAGATTTCTTCAATTTTTTGAGCAAATTCTCCCGCCATAACTATTTTATGAGCGTAAAGGTTTTTAAAGTTTAACAGCGTAAGGTATTGTATGGACGCAAACGAGCTTGTGCAAAAAATTAAAGAAGCAGTTGAAGCAAAGCTCAAAGAAATGGAGGAAGTAGAAAACTATGTGAACAAGGCTATTATCTATATCTATAATAGAGCAATAGACAATATGAAACTAAAGAGAATTTTGTGGGGCTTTCAGATTGTGAAAAAGAGTAGAATAAAGTTATTGATGTACTTAGATGATGATATAGAGTTAGTAAACTTAGAACTACCTTTAGAGAAAAAAGATATCGCAGAAACGATTTATTACAAGTATAGAGACGTCATAAAGAATACTTTTGTTACTAGTGACGCAGAAGTGGTTGAAGAGGATAAGCCCAATATTAAATATCTCCAAGTCAGGTATAAGAAGCTTTATCTTTCTTAAACACCATATTTATTTTTTATGGTAGAAAGAGTAATCGAAGTTACTGTAAAGAATACCTCAAATACTACGTATACTTTTTGGGTAGGAGCAACTGTATCACAGGCAATATCGGGTAGCGGATGTAATATTTGGATTCCATCAGGAAGCTATTTTGACCTACCACTACAATCAGCGACAATATCGCCAGGTTCAACTTATACGTTCACGTGGTTTGTAGATGATGGTCAGTTAGGGAGCAGTACGCAGTATATTATATCAAAGGTTTGGAAAAATTCTAATCCTAGACCGCAGGATTGTATAACAGGATCCTATATATCATTTTCTCCAATTCAAAAGAATCCACAAATAACAAGAATAGATTTTCCTAATCCCTCCGAGTTGAACCCACAAATAACTGTAGGATCAACTTTAAACATAGATGTTAAGTGGACTTATGTAAATCCTGTTCCAAGTAATTCAAAATTAGCTTATGGTGTTATTGCTTATGGTTATGATCCTGGAACTGGTCAAATTGGAGCAAGCTTTAATATAAGATTTGGTGGGCTGTACTACAATGGAGTAAATCAGATTAGAATGCCATCGTATTTCATAAGTAACCCAAGTCTTGGTTATTCATGGACTTCAACAATAAGTTTTACACCTCTAAATCATGGTATATTCAATATTGCAGTGTTAAGTGGATATACATTTACTGGTTCAGACTTTACATGGATGGATATTAGACCTCTATGGTTTGAAGCATAATGCCATCTAGAAAAGTTCATAATTATATTGCAGAATTATTAGGAATTGACAAAAAGTTAGCAAACTCCATTAATAGAGATATAGATAGACCAGCTAAATGGTTGGGTAGAAAGCACAGAATTCTATTTCACGATTTTGATTTATCAACTTACCTACTTTTAGCAAAGTACAAATTTAATAGCAAAGCTATAATGGCATGGTACGCCCACAAGCTAACTGATGAAATGGCTAGTAGGGATAAAAATATGAAAAGGCTATTTGAATTGCTAGAAAAAATATTATGAAGGATCCATATGCTTTAATTAGAGAATTGATTTTCCGTTATAAGGGAAAGCCTAAGGAAGAGATTACAAAAGCTGTTTTGAAAGCATTTAAGGAAGAGTATGGAATTTATCTACCTGATTTAAATGTTCCATATGAAGAATTAGTCCATTACATTAGGGAAGGAAAAGAAGATGAAGCATACAATTGGTTTGAGCAGTACCTATATATGTATTTGTTAGAAAGATTGGAAGTAGAGCAAAGAATGGAAGAAGAAAAAGCAAGAGAAATAGGAGAGAAAATATTAAACTTCTTAAGGCAAAAAAGAATAAGGTTATTTGGAGAAGTAGACCCTGAGAAAGCAATAACAAAGTTGATTGAGGATTACGATAAATTAAGTAGAAGATATAGGGAATTGCAAAAAGAATTAGCAAGATTGAAAAAGAAATATGCTGAGGCAGAATCCAAATTTGAGAAAACAAAGTCTCCGTTTGATTTGAGAACATATTTAGAGACTGCAAAAGCTGTGGAAGAACAAACCAAAAAACTAAAAGAAGAATTGGAGAGATTGAAGAAAGAGAATGAGGAACTAAAAAGAAAAATAGCAGAACTAAGTAAGATAACACCAGAAGCTAAAGAAATAAAGTTACCAGAAATTAAAAATATTGAAGAGGATATAAGAAGGAAAGAAGAAGAGATAAAGAAAGAAGCATCATTATATGAGAGAATAAAAGAATTAATACCAACTATGGGAACTGAAAGACTAAAGGAGTGGTATGAAAAAATAGAAGACTATTTCCCAGGTTATTCATTGGAAGAATATGAAAAAACAAGGGAATTAATAAGAGAGGAGCTTAAGAGAAGAGGAGTACACGTTCCACCTAAAAGGACTTTCCCAAGAATAGAGGAAATAGAAGAAACACCACAAGAAGAAAAGGAAGAGATGCCGAGACCAATTACGCCAATTGATAAGAAAACTGTGAAGGTATACTTATATGGATTAACGAGAAATCCAAACCCAGAATTGGTAAAAATTTTCATAATGCTAGATAGAGACTTAAACTTAGGAATAACACACTATAAAGACTTTGAGAATATAGATGACTTAATTAGAAGAGCTAGAGCAACTTTAGCTTTATTGGCAAAAGTAAACCCAGGGGCTTACGAATTACTTAAGGAGAAATATAAGGGATTACTACCACCCGATATATTTAGAGAGATATTCTTTGAGTAGTCTTCTTTTTTATATATCTCGCTAATCTCTCAAGCAATTTCTCATTAACAGATATATACTCATACTTCTTTTCTTTAACTCCAAACAATTTTTTCAATCTTGCTTTTTCTTCTGGTGTTATTTTTTCAAATGCTTTCTTTGCAATATAAGCAGATAGTGGTAAGTCTTCTTTCTTACCTCTAACTCCCCTAGTCGATGAATAGATTCCAAGCATAAGTGCATGTTGCCAAGATAACTTCCTTTTAGGTTTTTTTCTGAAATAGACAGTTAGTTTTGGTTTTGTTCTCACAACTACCTCAACTTTACCTTCTTTTAGTCCTCTGACTAAATATTTGTTTTTTTCAAGGGCTTCTTTCAATTCTTCCATAAGCCTATTGAGCTTCATTATAATTCATTATAACTATTAAGCTTTAAATATACTAAACGACATTATTTTTTACATGGCGAAGAGGTATTCCGAACAAGTTGCATTAACAAAGGCTGCATTAAAGGCAACTATAGCACACTACACAGGAAAGCAAGTATTAGCTAGTGTAAGATACCAACACGGACAAGGAAAGTACATACCAGTAGCTATGGAAGCTGATAAGATGACTTGGGTATTCAGGGGAATATATGGAGCGCATGGTAACCAACCAGGAGTATGGGCATTCCTAGCAGCTTTAGCAAAAGAATTCCAAGGAATGAAAGGAAAAGTAGAAGATTTGCCAATTGTTGCGGCTGCATTAAAGATGGCTGCAGCTAAAGGATTAACATACAGACCTGGAAGGAGAGTAATTTACACAGCTGAGGAGACATTAGCTGAGCTTGAGAGGTTATACGGAGCTATTGCATCTGAAGGAGCAAGGAAAGGAGCAAGCGCTGCAGCTTCTATAAGGGCTGAGATAAGAGCATAAAGTAAACAATGAGAACAGAAGACGCAGTATATCTCTTAATTGGACAATTACTAGGTAGAGGTATTCAAGAAGCTTCAGAGTTCCTACCATTAGACCCTAACTTAAGAAAAGCTGTAAGATTTGCAGTAGGTGTAGGTGGATTAGTAGCTGTAACAAAAGTTAGGATGTCACCAGAGACCGAAGCATTAGTGGGTGTAGCATCCTCAAAAGTATTGGCAGACGAATTAGTAGACTTTATATTACAGTTCTTCTCAAAACCTGCATCAGCTCAATCATCTCAAAGCTTAGCAGTTCCTGTACAAATTGTTCCTGTACAAAGAAAGGCTTCTCTTTACTAAACTTTTTTTAAAAAATTAATTTTAGATAACCTGTATTTGAACTATTTGCGCCGATATTGTTTGTTGTACACTAAATGATGCTGACCCCTCTGCTAGGCAATTCTGTAATCCCATAACTGTTTGCTGACCAATATATTGTCCTGTATCTGAATTTATGAAATAAGATGTGTAACTTCCGCCTGTAGATTGCCATACCTTTACTAATACATACCAAGTTCCTCCTGTCAATATCGAATCATCAAAGTTAAACACTAAGTAATCTGATGTTTGCCCAGGGTTTAATGTTACTGATCTAAATGGATAAAACTCAAACCAATCACTTCCTGCGTTTCCTGTTGGATATGCATTACATCCTGATCCACTAATGTTTTTTGCTATAGTTGCTCCTACGTAAAAAGTCGCGGTAACATTACCAGTATTCTTTATTTGTACCTTAATCTGTCTTGCCCCTAGTCCATATACACTGAGTTTTGCAACCTTATATGCCATAAATATGTTTAATATCTATTGAATATTAAAAAGATATATGATATATGTTGATGTAAACGTAATGGATGGAACAGCTGAAATAGAAGTTACCCCACTTGTCAGTATAAAACCAACTATAGTAATCTATGATATTAACCGTAATCAATACTATTTCTTCGAATTCACCAAAGAGATTTCTGAACCAACAACTGTGAAGTTTAACTTCTTTGAAAAAGGATATTACGTAGCTTTTGTTGGCTTTCTGTACAATGAGACCTTTTATATAACCGATTTAGATTCTTTCCAGATTACTCAACCTATAGTACCATCCAAAGCTCAACAACCATATGAAACTACCCCATCTATCTTGGTTCCCTTCCTACTAGCAGGATCTGTGTATCTGGGAGAACATTTAATAAATCACAAGGTCCTATAATATATAAATGGCGTACAAAGTAGCTAAGTTATCCGATGGAAGTAACTTAGCACCATTATTATTAGCTATTCTAGCAACTGTTTATAATATTGATAAGTGGTATCATAAAAAGATAGGATTATTTGATATGATAGTCAACCTAACGCCGATTTATCTAACAGTCATAGCAGAATATACATGAAAGTACTGATAACATCTTACAGGCTTAATGATTTGGTAATGTATTATGTATCTGAGTATATAATCAGAGTATTTATACCACAGCTGGAAAAAAATGGTATAATCTATAATTTCTTATATGAAGATAGAGATACTGAGGAGAACTTTAATGCAAATGTAGGGAGCGCTGATATAGTTATTTTAGCAGGTCACGGAGCAGATGACTATATAACTGGTTATATGTATTATCCAATAGTTCAGGCTTGCAATAATGATGGTTTACTAGCTGGAAAAAAGGTTTGTACTGTTTCTTGTTCATCAGCAAAAGTTTTAGGTAGCTCTGCAATTAATAAGGGAGCTTTACTTTACATTGGATATTTAAGAGAGGCGGTTATGGTCTTCTCATACAATGTTTCAGATGTAAGGAATGCCCCAATTGAACAAATTGATCCTCTAAAAGATGAGTTAGCTTATCCCTTTCTAGACACTTTGTTTTATCCTGCAACGCTGTTAGTAAACGGAGAAGATCCAGAGAGTATTTATAAAGAGACAATGGATAGATATGATTATTGGATAAATTATGCATTAAGCAAAAATTCTAGTGATTGGTCAGAAGTTGCAAAGTACTTGATGTGGAATAAGGATTCTCTAGCTATTTATCCAGTCTATACTGGTCAAACTAAACCTCAAACTCAATCGAGTGCTTCTATTATAATTCCCTTCTTGTTAAGTGCAGCTATATATATTCCAAAAAAGTTTAGAGAGCATCCGAGATAGCCTTAATAGCAAATGCTATCATTGTGAAACCAAGTAAATAAGGTAATAACTGTATTAGAGTTTGAAGGGTATCTGTATCCGATGTAGCTAACTTTGCAACTTTGTACACCATTTAGGACTTTTTCTTTTTGAATATATCACTCACAGCCTTAATAGGAAGAGCAATTACGGCAGCTATTAAACTAAATGTCAAAATTGTAGATAACGTAGATGTACCAGATGTACTAGTCGTACTAGCTTGTTGTAGACCGTTCATAACGGTCTGTAAAGCATTTATACATTGATCTAGTGGTATCCCCTGTTGTTGGCAATATGATAATACACTATTGACCGTATCCATCTCAACTTGTACTTTATTTATCGTGAACTTCCAATAATTAATTCTATCTACTAAATAACCTATAGAAAAGATTAGTGCAGTTACTGCAAATATTACAACTGCTACTAGTACTATCACAGGTATTGCAAGTGAATTGTTTATTTGACTATAATACTGAGCTGCAGTTTGATAGTCAGATTCGCAAGAAATTATTATTTCATTATATCCATTCCCTTGAGATGCGAAAGAGGTTGAATAAACATAAAAGTTCTTTGATTCAAGGCTATTCGTAAGTTGGCTTGCTATTTCTTGTATTGTTGATGCATCTACACTCTTCTTTAAGTATACTTCCATTATAACTGGCAAGTTATAAAGCTTGAAGTGAATTACCAACGGTTGTTTATAATCACGTCCTGGATATTTATATATTATTTGTTGATCATAGTGTGCCAAATAGTTTATATCAGGTAAACCACCGTAGAATTCAATTACTTGTGATGCCCATTTGGTATACTCTGCCTCCCAACCGGCTACAACAAAAACATTTTTGTTGTTATACTTTACATAGGTAATCATACATGGTTCGTATCCTACCGCATCTCTGACTGCATAAACACCTGGAATATACAAGTTATCAACTAAATACTTTACGTTTGGGTTAACTACTTCTCCTCCAACTAATACAATTGTAGTATCTGTTATACTGTCTAATACAAATTGATCTGTTAGCATTGTTTTATCTCCTAATACATTTGCTATTCTTTCTGCAGCTTCTTTATCTGCTGCGGATGAGTAAATTACTACCATTAATAAATTAATATGCATAAGACAATATAAATTATATGGGACTAGATGCCCTACAAAGGTTGATTAAAAAGAACCCCTTGGAAGCTAATAGAGTAATAACAGTAGTAGATGGAACGCCGTATACTGTTACAGAGGCAATTAATTTATTGCAGTGTTCAACATGCTCAGAGGATTTGAAACAAAAAATACTAAGCGCTCTGAATTCAATCGGAGTTGATCCACCAGATATACCAGATCAATGGTGGGAATTAGCTTATGCTAGGTATGAACAAAAGCCAGATAACTTTGTTATATTTTATAGAGGTAGGATGTGGACTAAGCAAGATATATTAAGGGAGATTGCAAATAGGACATCAATAGGAGAGGAATTCGTATTAATGGAGCTAGGATACTTGCAAAAACTTATGCAGTAACTACTCCGTCAACTAAAACGCCAAAGGGTAAAGGTTCGCTTGAGTTGTTTACTCCAACTACTCTCAATTCTTTTTTAACTATGTATGGTGGGTCATATACAAATTTATCTTGTCTCTTATACCTATAAACCTCTTCTCCATCTATATAAACAACATATTCTGTATCGGGATACCACTTATCAATTATCAATAAGTAAAAATACAAAGTATAACCTTCTGGAACCTTTATTCTAATTATATCTGATTGTCTATTTGGATTTATCGTTATTGTCCTACTATTTTGTCCTAAGATAGATAATGGATAAAACTTCATTCTTTTAAGTACTTAATTGCAATAAATATTAAAGCTGTAAACCCAATTCCTAATGATATACCCATAAGTAATCCTTTGAGAAACTCTTCATTAAGTGTGATTGTTACTTGTGGGATATTACTCGAAATATTATCTGCCATAGGGTACCCTCTTTCCACCATATTTAAATACTATTCATTAGATTTTAAATGTGCTAATAGCCAACCTATGATAACACCTAGTGCAAATGATAATAGAGCAATGATTATCTCCCTATTTGTTTCTGAGCGAGCGATTTTATTCACTTCTTGTAGTATTTCTTTTACCGTATCTAACTCACTATAAGTTTGTCCCCCTGTTTGTTCCACTTGAATAGGATATCCTCTTTCAACCATATTAAATTTATATGTTCTACAAAATAAATATATCCTTATGGCGAATCCGATTTACGAAAATGCCTTTAATGAATTTAAACCAGTAGCAAGGATAGGAGAGTATGTAGCATTGAGGACACCATCTGGAAAGGAGAAGTACTTTAAGGTAGTGAACATAGAACCCGTAGCATTTATAGGAGACTTAATGCCACTAACGGGATTGACTAGTATACCACCACAAGGAAATGCTACCATAACATCAACCACTGCACAGAATGTGTTAGCTGTAGATACAGATATACTATTACACTATAGGTTAATACCACAAGATGATTTCTGGTATGCATATGAACAATATGGAAGAAGAATGCAGCTAAAGAACGTTAACTCATGGCTAGGAAAATTCTTAGTAGATACAGCACCAAACTTATTAGAATACTTTGTATATGAAGATAACACACCGCAGATTGACATATACAATCCAAGCACAACTAGCTCATTAAGTTCATTGACATTTATGTTAGTAGGATTCACATATAGGTTAGAGGAGCAAATGACAAAGCCGCAGTACATAACGTATATACCAATATACGCTGAAATCTAAGGCCTATAAAATTATAAGATACAATTATATAAAATTGAATACCTTAAAGAATTAAAGTTTGATGGAAAGTCATGGAAAGCTCCAGTACCAATAACAGTACCAGAAACTAGTGTATCGGCTAATACAAACACTACAATATTTACACCATCGGCTGGATTCTCTGTGCTAAGCATAATGGTTACCGATACGTCAGGTTCAACTAACACAGTTACAATATATGACGGATCAACTGCTTTAAAGGTACTAAGCGTTCCAGCTAACTCCTCAGTTACTCTAAGTGATGTAGTTGTTAAGAATAGTCTAGTAGTAAACGAAACTGGTACCTGCAAGGTTTTCGTAACTGGTTTGGATTACTCGTCAAAATATTGATTTTTTTGGAAATTTTTTATATTTGTTATAATACATAATAATTTATATGCCGGAGTGGACCACCATACCTGTAACCCCAGATACTAAGAAATTACTAGAAGAATTGAAAAGGAAATACAATATTTCAACCTATGACGATCTAATTAGACAGTTAACAACACCAGGAGAAACTATTATGATTGATTTATCAAAAACTGTTCCACCTGCCACTGCAATCTTATGGAATGAGAATTACTATAACGTCCAATGGGACGGAACAGTAACACAAGTTACTCTTCATTTTCCAGAAGGATGCGATGGATTAGTATCGGTTAGAGTAGGTGTTAAAACAAATACTGGTTTATTTTGGATAATACCACAGGTTGGATTTGTAGCTTTAGATGGCACTACACAGTCTTATAATGTTCAATTCCCAGTTAGCAAAGGAGATAGAGTTGTGGCAGAGATTTACAATTACGATAGTACTTATGAACATAGGGTTGGGATAATTGTTGGCCTACAAAAGAAACCTGTAATTAATACCATATAATGCCAATTAGTATAAAACCCATAGGGGCCGGAAAACCAGATTATAGCGTAGAAGTATCAAGAAGTGTAATACCTACAGCAACACTAAGCCAAGAAGGTTATTGGGCAACTATTGATATGACAATAAGTCCATACTCTTATCAGTGGGTTGCTGTAGAAAAAGGATTTGATCAGACCCATGAAACAGTACCGCCAGGTGAAGTATTTTATTTAGATGAGTATACCGTTACTACTGATAACAATGTCTTGATAGAAATTGGGGCAGGAAACGGTAATCCAGTAACTGGAGAAATCATAATAGCAGGATTTGCATTTGGATATGGATCAGCAAGCTTACATCCAAGAAGAGCCTTTAACTATCCAGAAGGCTCAGTACCCTTGTATTATATTGCAAACTATAGTCCATATACTATCACGGCTCATATAAATATTTATGGTGTTATAGAAGTATTAATATAATGACGCAAGCAACTATAACACAAGGGGGAAAGACGTGGCAAAGTAACATTAAAATTATACAGTCCGGTACAGTAAAACCAAGCTAAAATGACCGAAATAAGACCAGTAGTTTGGACTGGAGCAAACAAAGAAACAACTCAGATAGCTAGCAATGTAACTATTAATGCCAATTCTTCTCAAACCTTTAGTTTAACAATTCCACCAGGAAAAACTGGTATGGCAATTACTATTAATGTTACTTATAATTCAAGTGCTACTGCTGGAGCTACAATACAGATATTTTACTCTCAAGACGGTGTAAACTTTGATACGGTTACTAGCGAAGTTGATAATTTATCATTCACGGCAGGAGCAACGGTACAACAAACCTTTACACATCCATGTATTACTCCATATGCTAATATAGTTGTGACAAACAAAGATACATCACAGGCTTTGACCCTAAATAGTCTCTGGGTAACTTATATATAATGCCATTAGATGTTATAACATATTCCAAGCTAAGGCAATTAGAAGAAGAGTTAGGTACAGAATTTACAACTGGTGAAATAGCTGTAAATACAATAATTCCAAAAAGTTCAAACAGTATAACTGTTAACGGTAACTTAAATATTTCAGGTAATGCATCCGCTAATACAGTAACTGCAAATACAATAACATCAAGTTCTGGTAGCATATCAGTTCAGGGAGATTTAAGCGTTTCGGGTAATGTATCTGCGAGCAATATATCTACTGGTACAGTAACTGCAAATACAATAACATCGTCTGGAAATCTAAGTATTACTAGCGGTACTACATATACTGAAAATCTACTTCCTTCATCTAACAACACTTATTCTTTAGGAAGTTCATCAAATATATGGGCAAGCGTATATGCTACAAATATTTATACTAGCTCTATAAATGCTAATAGTGGACAAGTAAGCTTTACAGGAAATATAATACCGAGTGCAAATAATACTTATTCATTAGGAAGTTCCTCAAACACATTTGCAAATATATATGCTACAAATATATATGCCAATGCTGTGTATACAAGTAGTGGGCAGGCAACTTTTACAGGAAGTATAATACCAAGCGCGGATAATACCTACTCTCTAGGAAGCTCAAGCGATAGATGGGCTTCAGTTTATGCAGTTAACGTCTATACAGGTGATGTAAAGTTAATGAATGATTGGACAGTCACTGAGAGAGATGAGGACGGGAATATCATACCCAACGGGGTCAGAATACTCAATGATAAAAGGGAAGAGATATTTAGGATAACTGAGGATGGCATATATTTCAAGGGTAAAAAACTTAAGTTGATATATGAAGAATAATAAGATATGGCAATATATATAAGACAATCAAATGGAACTTATGTTCCAATTGGATTAGATATAGTTACCGCTATAAAAAACATAGAACCTCAATATCTAGATCTCCAAGCTAGCTTAGATACAGGTTTACTAACAGCGGATGATATAGCAGCGTATTTTAACTCTGTAATCAAAGCACAAAGCTTTGATTTGTGGGCAAATAGATTTAATAATTGGTTACAAACAGAATTATCTGTCAACAGCATAGCAAGTATATTCAATTCATCAAATATTTCGGTAGATACAGTTGCAGGGATTTTAAGTTCACCCTATATCACATCAACTAATGTAACTAGTATATTAACCAATCTAAACATTTCCCTTGATAGACTAGCTTACATCTTTGGCTCTAATAACTTTACAGATCCAAGTAAGATTAAATCTGTACTTTCTTCATTATCTGCTAATAATGCTCAGTATGTTCTACGTAAAATGGTTAACTTAGGATATTATGATAAAGTACTTCAAATAATGACTTTTGACGCTTCTGATCTTCAAGGAACTGCTACTTATATTCTTAATGGTGTAAATAGATATAGATATATAAATATTGGTGGTGCGTATCTACCTAGTCCTGGGGTTATATTTGCAGATACTATAACCATCGGCAACATCTATCCACATTCAACTTTTGGTGCTGGCGGTTCAGCTGGTGGAGGCGGAGGAGCGGGAGGTAGTAGCCCAAATGGAATAATATTATTAGGCAGAAAGGTAAATGTTGGAACAATAAACGCAAATGGAAGTAATGGAGGTAATGCTAGTTCATCATCGACTGGTGGTGATGGCGGAAATGGTGGTAATGGAGCATTTTGGTTAATAGGATCTGATATGCCAGGACAAGGTGGAAATGGAGGTAGGGCACTGGGTACTAATGGTAGTGGATATTATAATGGTGGAGGCGGAGGAGGTAATGATTACTCTAATGGAACTGGATTTATTGCTGGAAATGGTGGAGACTCTGCAAGAACTACCTTTAATACTGCTACCGATTTACTAAACAACTTATTTTACTCTATTGTAGATTGGTATATAGTAAATGTTTTAGGAAAAACACCTTCCTCTACTATAGCTATTCCATCCTTGGGTGGTTCGGGAGGTGGAGGAGGTTGTGTAGATCCCTTACTCGGAGGCGGAGGAGGAGGAGGTGGTGGTGGTAGTGAAGTTATTATTTATGGAACAAATATTACACCTGGAACTATAAATGCAAATGGGGGTAATGGAGGTAATGGTATAGCTTCAGGCTATGGCAAGGCATTTGGAGGTGGAGGAGGAGGTGGAGGAGTTGTTTATGTATACTATGTAAACCCATATTCAGGATCATTTACAATAAATGTAAATGGCGGAGCGGGAGGATCTGGTTCTGGTAGTGCTTATGTTGTTCCAGGTGGTTCTGGATCAGCAGGAGTCTATAGAATAATTCAAATATGATCTACTCAATCTGGGCTCATAAACTAACCAAGCAAGATATTGATGATATAGCCAATGCTGGCTTTCAGATGATTATTGCAACAGATTGGGATAACGATACCTACCAATATGCTAAAGAGAAAGGAATAACCCTATTAAGATGGATTAGGGATCAGGAAGGCCTAGATAATGTCCTGCCCTACATAAGCAAATCAGATGGATTCGTTCTAGACCCAGAATCTCATAACAAAAAGTACTATGATAGCTTACCTAATGAATTACTCGATAAGATTGTTGGAACAGCAACTTGGGCCATACCAATTCCTATTTTCAAAACCTTAGCTACGAAGATGATAAACTCATATTATGGAATACATATAGAAGATGTTTATTACCCATGGACTGCTGTAAAAATATATGATACTGAGCTTCCATATTTACAATATTTCTTCCCAATGGTCTATCCCTTCACTAGTTTCTGGGCAGATCGAAGAGTTAAGTGGATGTTAGATGGCTGGGCTGGAATAAAGGAAGAATACTCAGAATATAAAGTTATCCCAATACTACAAGCCTTTTCGAGAGCCTTATTGGATGAAGGGGAAGATGTATGGCATCCTTCAAAGAAACAATTGAAAAACTGGATGTCCTATGTCACTAGGAAAGGTTTTGATGGAGTGTCCTTCTTCTGTTGGGAAACTTATAAGAACCTATATAATAGTCCAAACTTCTTACCAAGATATAAGACGTAAACTTGTTGGACAAATTATTGAGTCATGGTTACATACAAATACTCAGTTTGATTTTTGATCTCAATTTCTTCAAAACCTAAACCAACAACATACTGACCATCAGGACCAGAAATCTTAATATCTAGTTCACCCATACAAGGAATCTCAACTTGATCAACAATTGTATCTATTTCAGCATTCTCATATTTATAAATTGGGTTATCTCTTGTGTAAATCTCAACTGTCCAACCGTTAGAAGGACCAGAAATCCTAACAAAAAATATCTTACCGTAAGGAGCAGAAACTTCTAGCTCACCTAGACCATTAACTACATTAATAGTATAATCTCTCTTAGTTATCATCTGGGCTATGCTTGTACCGTTTCTAGTACACCCAACGCAACCGTAATAGTTTGGTTTGAAGATGGTGCAGTTGATACAGTTATCTGTATAGTTACTGATTTTGGCAATACTACATTAACAGATCCATCTACAACAACTGTTTCTTCAGATTGGGCGCTGTATTGGTAAATTATGTTGTTATTTGAATCAAGAATAGATAATGTATATGGTGTGTAAGAACTGTATGCTCTTACTGATACTAGTCTAGCTACATCCGCAAATGTTACCGACGCTGTAGCAGATGTTGCATTCGCAGCTAATGTAACCGATTGTGTATACTCATCGTACTTCAAGTGATAAGTTACTGCCGTCACTGGATTTTGGACAGAGCTTACTGTAACCGCGTTTTGGATAGAACTTACAGTTATTGGATTTTGCACTGTTCCAACATTAACCATTCCAGATACTTGTATACTTGTTGGATACACTCTTGCCATATAGTTTAAATATGTCTTAAAAAACTATAAATATTTTATGAGATTATTACCAGTCTTAGTACCAACGGATAAAATCGATGTAGTAGTATTGAATAGTAGTAATAACCAGTATACAAAAGTATCTGGGGAGGTTTTATCAAAAAACATTACTTATGATTCGGCAGGGAACATAACAAAAATAACGGTTACGGTATTGAATTACGATGGCACAACCGTTAATATTTACAAAGAATTTTCATATGACTCGGCTGGCAATTTAATAGGTATTTCTGAGTGGAAGAAGTAAGATGGGTTCCATAACTTTTGATACAACTAATAGGATAATAACTGTAACTGGATATAAAGATGAAACTAATAAAGTTCCATGGAGTTTAGAGGATATTTACTCTGCTGCAAGTTCTGGTGGATATACGGATTTATTCAATAAGATTTCAGATAATCCAAAGATCTACTACATGAAAGCCCAATTATTATTAGATGCGGGATTCTTATCAGATAATAACTTCATACTAATAAGAGATGCTACATATTTAGCAGGAACAGGAAGATACGATTCAGGAGTAAAAATAATAAATGGATCATGGCTAACTTTTGGAGTAGATAATACAACTGATATTTATCATGGAGGGACTGCAGGATGGGTCTACATACATATTCAAAACACTTCATGGGATGAATCAAGGTCAGCACCATTCCTTGAAATTGATGGAACCTCTGGATTAGAACATTACAACGGAAAGATGTATGCATATCCAGAAGATGTTTCAAATAACTCTTCAGTATATGTATGTTGGTCATCTAGCCCCGCAACTATAAGAGTAAGAAATGTATCGGTTTATCAAGCAAAGAACCTAAAAGGAGCATTTAAAGGATTTTTGGATAAAGTAACGTTCTATAATATTGAGTCTTTCATAGAGAATCCAAATGTAAGCTTTGATATCTTTGATATTTCAGTTAACTACCCATCGTATTATATAACATTCTCAGGTTCATATTCAGGAACTGTGAGAGGATACAAGGGAAGGGGAAGGAGAAATACAGCGTTTTACTTATGGTCCTTCTCAGGAAGTGTTGATGTAATAGATCCAGACTTTGATTACTACGATAGAGGATGGTATGGAGATGCATCATCTAACACAGGCACTATAAGGGTTTGGTTTACTTTGTCTGGTATAGTTAAGGACTTGAACGGTAATCCTATACAAAATGCAGAAATAAAAATAACAGATAGCCAAGGTAATGTTTATACAACTACTACAGATTCAAACGGTAATTTCTCAATACAAGTAAAAGCAATGGAGGTTAAAGGTAATGCTTCAACTGGTGTTAATGCAGATACTTTCACCGATTACAACCCATTCAAGATTGAAATAACCAAATATGGATATATAAAGCATGAATTGACTAAGCAAATCTATCAACCCATTTACATAGACGCAGCCTTACTAGATTTTGAAACTTATAACAACGCATTACTCAAGAGGATAAAGAACATGATGTTAACCCTAAACGAGCTCTAACTCCTTCTCTTTAACTTTTTTAAACAACCTTTCCAATAACTCCATGAATTCGATAAACTCAGTTTCCTCCAACTCATTGAGCATACCCGAAGATTTGAGCAACTCATACAAAACCTCAACCGAAACTCTTACTCCATAGATTTTTTCCAGCAAGTAGTGGTCACCATTCATAAAAAATCATTGAATTAAAAATAAATATATTTACACTAAGGATGAGTAGCCGTCGGGTGATTTGGTGATGATCAGTATCCTTTTGGCTCTAGTCACACCAGTATAGAAAACTCTTAACTCCTCATGCAAATATGATAAGTTTTCTCTCATCAGTGATCTTGCTAAAGGTGGTATCTCATCTATTACGATTACTGCATCAAACTCCAAACCTTTTGCAGAGTGAATTGTATCAACGTAAACGGTTTTGTATCCTTGCAAAAGCTTTGTTATTAATCTTTCAATCAATTCAACCCTTCTATTAAACAATTTTTTCTCAACTAAATACAAGAAGAATGAAACTGATTTATTCCTTAATTCATCTAACTTAAAGTACTTTGTTATACCGTTTTCAATGTCAAGGTATCTCTCAATATGTTTCAATTTAGATGCATCGCCAGTTTTCTTAAACTCAACAAAATACTTCACAGCTCTATAAACTGTCTCAATAGTTTTTCTCTGTGATTCCTTAATCGGCATTGGCACGAAGTCATGGGATAACAAATACCTTACGTTTTCAGCTTGTCTGTTAGTCCTTGTTAAAACCGCAACGCTCCAGTTAGGGGCTTTACTAAAGATTGTCCTGACAACCCTTATGATTTCAGTGCTCCTATATGGTAGGAAAATTAACTTACTGTTCTTATCTTCAGTATACTCAATTCTATACGGTAGTCTCATTTTCTTAAGCAACTCATTACCGTATTCCGCTATTTCTTTACCAAACCTCCTTGTAGGATTCAACACTACGTGCTCTCCATGGTTTAACATTATTTCAGGACTTGCACCTAAGAAACCGTAAATTGATTGAGCGGGATCACCAAATAGCTTAAACTCCTCAAACTGATCCTCAACATTTTTTAGTAACTCATATGGTATCTTACCTAAATCCTGTGCTTCATCCACGAAAGCATACTTGAAGAAATACGTTTCCGTCCCTCTTACTTGTTTTGCAATGTTTATTTCATGCTTCAATGCATCCAAGATTAAGAAGGAATAATCGTAATACTTCTTTTCCTTATATAGCTTGTAGACTTTATCCAAATGATCATGTCTAATTCCAAATCTTTCATACTCATTTGCAAACTCATAAACAGCGTTGTAGTCCCCTTTTAACATGATGGCTTTGGTATAGTAATGTATCACCGTATCAAAGGTTCCATACTCCGATACAGTTTCTATCTCATTCTTATATCTTAATCCTAACTGCCTAGCAACTTTTCTTTTTAGAGAATGATTAATTGTTGGAACTAAGTATAGCGCTTGTTTATCACCTATCAATCCTTCATTAAGTAAATTAGATTCAGCTAAACCGTATATGGTTCTCAAACCACCTTTTTTGGCTTCTAGACCCAATCTTGAAGCAATCTCAATTACAGGGGAAAGTGTAACAGATGTTGCAACCGAATCATTAATCTTATCTTTTATATCTAATACGAAGTTATATGTTTTACCAGTGCCAGGAGGACCGATTACTGATACCCTTCGAACCATCCTTTTATTTTTAATTCGTCCAAAATTTTTGCCATTTTCTTTCTCGACTCCTCAGCAATATCGCTAGATGTCAAGAACTCTTTGATAAATTTCTTATAACCATAATTCTTTTCCTTATAGTTTCTAACGAACCAATTCAACGAAGCTTCTCTTTTTCTTCTATTAGATAAGCTTCCCCATTGCTGTCTATCAAACCAATCTAATATATCTTTTTGGAATTGTTCTGCACTTAATCCGATCTTCTTTGCTAAACAGAACAAGATAATAAGTAATCTATCCTTCCCGTCTTCCCATTGTTCCGAAAGAATTCTATAATAAAGCTCAGCTAACTTCGATTTTGATCTCTTACCGTATCTCCTTTGTAAGCTATAAACATTATAACCCTTAACATCCAACTCTGGCTTTTCTTCCTTATACTCAACTTCATTCTCCAAACCACGGAAGAAATTTAAAGCATGATCATCCCACCATGATGGTTCAAGGTTGTTCAAAATTTCATGGTTTACGAAGACACATTTCTTCAAAGTTTTTGGGTGTAATGTGAAAGGCAATCTTGCAGGAGTTGTATCATGAGCAACGTGTAAATCCAAACCTTCTACATAGTCCTTGACATACTCAACAATCCTCGCCTTAATCTTCCTTAACTCTAAGTATTCTTTGCCGTCTGGTTTGAGATAAATATGATAATGAATGGATTTCCCACCCGTATAAATCGCTAAATACTTCATCTTCATATCATCTAAAGACCTACTAAGCATCAAGTAATTTAACTTAGCTTTTGCCTCATCTTCAATATCCAACTCAAGAACTAACTCGTTCGGTAGTTTTGTTGCTGATGCTTGAGACACATCTTTTGATTCTAGATATCTAACGAGTTCTTCTTCGGGAGTGTTTCTAACAAAGTCTTCTTCAAGCCATTCTATTATACTCTTTTTATCACCCAACTTGCCGATTGGAAATCTTAAAGCTAGAACATCTTTCGCGTCCTTCATTCTTGACACCACATCATCTTTATATCTGATCAAGAATTTCATGTATTTTGCTAAAGCTTTGTAATCAATTGTATCTATCATTGTATATGAATAACGTTATCTTTCTTCTCTGCCGAGAAAATTACTTCTCCTGTCTGAACATACCATGCTAGAGCCAATCCTAAGAGCCATATTATGTCCCCCTCCCAGAACTTATTATATTCCTTTGTAGTCGTTCCTCCTTTTCTGATAATTTTAACCCTCAACTTGCTACCAACAACCTCCACGCTTCCAACATCTTTTATCTCTAATTTGTTTTGTTCTTCTATACAGCTTAACGGAGACGATCCATAAACCTCTTTAATTCTACTTCCTAATTCAGTTATAACTTCTCTCCAAATGTTCCTATAAATTATTGTTGTCTTCATTATCTAACTTATCTAACTCTTTCTCAAGCTCTTCTTTTTCTCCCTCCTTCTTCAAATACTCTACTGGGTCTTTTGGCTCTATCGTTATGCCCAAAGAGGTTTTTAGTAAACTGATAGGTAAAATCATGTATCTTATATCATATTTCTTTCCAAAGATCATATAGGACGTTTTGAAGATTTTAGCATAATAATCAAATACCTTTACTAAAATGTTTGAAAACCTCTTCGTGGACATAAACTCGTTTATGAGTTTGGTAGGAATATAAACTTCGTTGTCTTTTACTAATATAACAAAGTTGGGATCTATACCTGCAGATTCAAAGAATTCCCCTCTGTCATCTGTCCAATAGAAGACGTGCTCCCATTCTGCCAAGAATCTTTTAAACTTCTCAAACTCTAATTCTTCGTTTCTGTCTTCAAACGGTAAAACTTTTTTGTATTGAGATATTATGTAATCTGCTAACATTTTATTAAATTTTATAACCAATTGGGTAATTGTTTCTTCGCTCAATCCCTCCTCTTTCAATCCATAAGCTTTCAAGATCTCAATTACTTCATATCTCTCAATTAACATCTTATTGTATTTCTTTGTTTCAATTGCTTCCTTTACTTTGCTTACGTCTCTAAACTTAAACTCATAAACATTCCCAGGCATAACACCTGGCAAAGGAACTATTACTAGAATGTCTCCAGAGGCATAACGCTTTACTTTTATCTTGCTAATCGCATTATAAATTGCTATTTCGGGTATTTTGATTAACTCATCATAAAACTCTGGAAACAACTCCTGTATATCTCTTAGTAAATAGACACTAGGAGAGATATAAGTTGTCATTCTCTCCTTTAACTTTTTTAGCTTTTCAACATACTCTTTAGCTTTATCACTGCTTTCCTTCTCTAAGAATGATAATACTATTGAAATTGGGGCTAACCTTCCATCGGTACTCTCTGATAATAATATAGTTCTTAACGTTTCTAATATTGTTTTTTTTAGTTCTTCCTCGTCTATCATGTTTTATCTAGTTTGGATTGTTCAAGCCTCTTCAATTCCCTATTTATTTCTATTATCTCCTTTTCCTTATCCTTTGAATGTGGCCCTTTTATCAAATTAAAGAACCTCGCTAAAAGTACTATTTGTTTTTGCTTATAGTATATGAAATCCTTATCCCATTGCTTAGTTACTATACCACCGAGAGCCCACGGTTTGCTAGGTATTAAATCGTAAACTTCGTTTTCTCTGAAGTCTCTATCAGTGTAACCTTTCTCAAGCACTGGAAGAAAACCATACCTATATGCTTCATATATAACTAACGGGACTACATCTACTATGTCATCTTCAGCTAAAGCAATCAATACGCCATCCCTTCTTATACCGATTCTATATCCTTCCAAGATATCTTTATACTTGCTTAGCTCTCCACTGAATACTCCAATAACTTCGTTTCTGAACCTTACCCTTGGAAATACTATTAGTTTCATCGTTCATTGTTTATTGTTCAATAGATCTGCTGGTATTAATAACCAAACCTTGTTTCCTAAGAAGTACGCTAGGAATGTCTCTCCTTTTTGTAATCCCAAGTCATCTACAGGCAAAACCACATCATATGTACCCACCCTAACTGCTTTAACTTCTATAGTGATATCCCCTCTCGATAGATTCTCTAGGCGTTGCTTTAAGTTGTCAATTACCTCTTGTGGTAAGGTTATGACCCTAGTTGACATAATACTTTTTAGTTTAAAAAAGCTTAAAAATTTAAATTAAATTTCATCTAAAAACATGCTCGCTAAGTATCTTTATAATAGTTTCTATATCTGTTACTCCTTACGGCAACGATACTGCCGTAAAGCATCCGTAAAAGAGATTGTGCCATAAATATGAGCTTTTTAGGTAAAAAACAAAAAAATCCTTTACGGCATTACGGCGGAAAAAATCGAAATTTTTTTTGCGAAAAAACGCCGTAGGGAGTACAACATATATATATTCCCTCCAACTTTTTTACCGTAAGAATTTCCTACTATACCCTATCTATGTTAACCTAAAGTTAACTTTATAAGGTTTTGAAGTTAACATAAGGTATGGCTGAACGAAAAATTTCCGACTTCAAGACCGAGCAGAAGGTCGAGCAAGGCACGGATGAACTAAAGGCTTTGGCTGATAGAATAAGGGGCAAGGTGGTAGTATTGTATGGGGAGCCTTTGGTTGGCAAAACGGTTTTAGTACATCTATTGAGTAAGTACTTTGAGTCCCCAGTGTTGATTAAGGTAGATAACAACTATGGTGACGAGTATAAGCAGTTGAATCCCAACCTTAAGTACTTAGATGCACCAACGTTTGAGAGGGTCAACTATTATATAGATAAATCTAAGGAATATAATAATGATCTTATCATCATAGATTCACTGACATCCCTTGCGGCAGAAGTATTGTCCAAAGGTTCACTATCACCTAGGGATTACAATAGGTTGGCATCTATGTATGATGTTATAACGTTCAAGGCATCAAGGTTGAAACCGAAGACAGTTATCATAGTGGTACATGAGAAAATTGTTAGCTTTGAGACTAAGGAAACTGGACCAAGGATGAATAGGATTGCACTTAGGAATGTTGATATGGTTATTAGGTTGTATAATGATGAGAACGGTGAAAGAGTAATAAAAATCGTGGCGGAGAGAAGACCAGAGATATCAAACATATCATATAAGATAGAATGAAGAAAGTTGTTAGAGAAATAAAGAGAGAGGTTCCAAAACAAATAAGCGAGTCCTTTATAGAAGAGCTTATTGCAGCATATACATGGGTACCTGTAGAATATGTTAGTCAGATTAAAAAGATTGGTGGTTCTTATGCAATATTCATTACTCCATTATTAACTGAGCAATTAAAGAAGGATTATGGCATACTAGAGGCAGTAATGCTACCAATAGATTCAATGACTTTTCTAGTTAGATTAGAGTATGCATTTGCAGAAAATCCATTGTATGACCAGCTGAGTAGCGAAATATATAAAGCAACAGAAAAATTCAAAAGAGAGGAAATGGCAATAGTTGAGTTAATAGAAAGATTTCCTATTGAAGAAGATAAGGCACATATTGAACTAGCTATTTATGAAAATGGGGAGAGAAAATTGTTAATAGAAGGAAAAGTTGATAAGCATTTTGTTGAGAGTTTGGATGACAATCTAGCAAATTTATATAAGAAGTTTAAGAGAAGGGTAAGGGATATAGTAAAGCAAATATTGAGCAATCATGGAATAAGCAAATATAAGTTGACTAGTGTATATATAGAAAAAGATGTTGATAGGTTAGAAAAAGGTGAATTGGAAGAAGAAATGATCAAGGTTTATGTTATAAAGAATAAAGAAGAAGAATTGGTAACTAGTTTCTTTATACCGACAGTACTGGTAGTAATTGGTATCGAGGAAGGTGAAGCTAATCTTAATAGAGTACCAATACTTAAGGAAGATTTGGATAAATTAGTAAACTTAATAAAAGAAAAGCTTGGAAAATAAAATGAGACTGGATACCAAAAAAGGTACCAAAAGCGGTACCAGTGGTATCTCTTAAGAGGTATACCGTTTATTCCTCCTCTTCTTCCTTTTTTATCTCTTCTTCTGTTGTTACAACATATCCCCATCCGTCTTCAAAACAATAGACTTCTAAAACTGTTCCATCGTCAAAGTAAAGGTCAAATCCATCCTCACCGATTCCAATGTTTACAACTCTCTTTCCGATTATTTTCAACAGGTCTTTGATATCTTCAGGCTCCATTTATCAATTTTGAAAAACAAATATTAAAAAAATGACCTGGCAGGTAGTCCTTGGTTGGGTATACCTTGCATTAGCAATGATGTTCTTTGTAATATCAATAATTGCTGGGGTAAAGTTACTAATAGAGATATTTAAGTAAGTTAGATTATGTATGAATCATTTTTCTTAAACTTCTTTTGCAATTCTTTTGGTACGAAGAAAGCATATGGTATACCATAACTATCTACAAAGTATATGAAATCTTTTTTATTCATTTGTACTATGTATAAGTTGTCCATATTCTCTAACAGATTATCTAATGTTTCAAATACCTTTTTCTTATATCTTTCACAAACGTATTGATCGAATACTTTTTTATATTCTTGATTAGATTCAGGTATATTTATTGTTTTGTCGCATTGAGATAACATGTTTAGATAGAACGTCAATTCTTGTCTATTCATTTCTATCCATTTCTTCATTAATTTGACATACGTCGTATACGAAATCCTGTAGAAGTAGTTGTCGTCGTTGTCACTCATTAAATTTGTATTTGTTTTTGACATTTATAACATTAATATTTGTTTAGTAAAGAATTTCTTGCGTCTAACCATGATACATATTTTCTTAATAAGTTTACTACAAATGACTCATTGTATTCAACTTCCCTTATCATTCTTAGTTCTCCTCTTCTTTTATCATATATCCAGATCCTACCATTTGGGATTCCTGTTAAGAACATGTATAATTGTAATTGAGTATAAGCAACCTTTTCCATATATCCTTGATGATTGTATGTTGTCTTTAGTTCATCCACGTAAAGCTTTCCATTGGCTAACATTATTCTATCAGGAGCTCCACACAATTTTACGTAGGTCTCTGGTAATTCCAAGAATCTACAGTAAACTTCGTCCCCTGTAAATCCCAATCTGTAATGTAAAACGCTTCCAGACGTTGTATTTCCCCTTTTAAATGGTTTTTCACTGTAAAACAAATCCGTAATGATTTTGCTAACGCTTAATCGGATTAATTTTTTGTCTAAGGTTTCTCCCATATAATTCTATTGTTGATGAAGTTTTTTATGTGAATCATCATGCGTAACTTGACCCCTTCATATGCATCCAGGGCCTCTTTGTTAGATCTGGGGGTCGGGTCTATCTTCATCTCTTTATTAGTACGCCCTCGCATCTTCATTTATATTAATAAATGATCAAAAAATATTTATGGTATACTCTGGTAGGTATGGGGACATTACGTATGAAGTAGACTTTTACTATAAACCAGATGTCATTATAAATGGTATAGTTGATGATTTACATCTCTATGGTCTATTGCCAAGAGATGAGAAGAGTACTCGGAAAGCGAAGTCTATAATAAAGAAATATGTAGATATGGTTGTTTCCCAATGTTTACCAGTTGATAAAGCATCATATGATTTAGCATTAGCTTTAAGTAATGCTGGAGTCTTAGATAAAGAAAAAATTGAACGCTACAATGTTTCTATCAATGATATAAAAGAAGTAATAGAACAAACGTTGAAAAGGTATTGGGATTACTGTAGTTGTGTAAAAGATAAAGATAAAATTATATCGAGAATTAATAAAGCTATTGGAGCATTTGAGAAAGTGGATCCGCAAGTGTTTAGCCTTTTGAAGGTAGTAAGGTTAGTGTTTTATTGTAATCCAAACTTAAAGAACAAAAATGCGGATGGCAAATTCTTATATGAAAAGAAAACAATAGAAATTTATGATATTTTAAACAAAGACGAGTCACTTATTTTAAATACATTAGCACATGAAACAAAGCATGTAGAACAATACGCAAAGGGTACCATTAAACCAGCATATTATAAGATGTCCTACTGGAAAAGACCTCATGAAGTGGAAGCGTTTGAGTATGGTATAAGGATTGCAAAACTTGCTAAAAACCTTGGGTTACTAGGTTTAGTATTTATGTTTACCACAGCTCTCGCTATTGAAAGATATAAATATAGATCTCTCTAGTGACAAATTTTTTGTAAAAATTGTGCACTGTAGTGACAAGCTTTGCTAAAAAATTGTAAAAATTGTCTCAGTTATGATACCAATTTTTGAAAAATTTGTACTCCTAATGATACCAATCATTTCTTTTCAATAGTCTCTTCTAGCTTTTTAATAGCTCCTACTATATTGTTATATGCATCTAATAGCTTGTCAATCTTGCTTTCTTCCAATGTTTTGCATTTTCTTAGCTTTTCTCTAATAACATCTTGTACTTTCATGTTTTTTTCTTTTGCTTCTTCTTCTAACCATTCTGCTAAATCTTCAGGTAGACTTAATGATATGGTTTTCGTCATATTGAATATTCAATATTCAACTTTAAAAAGTTTTCTTACAAGGTTTAGGTATGGATATCGAGTACTTGCAAAATTATCTGGAGAATATTTTTAATGAGCTAGATGGAATAATAGATGAGATAGAGGTTATTAGACATGAACTATGGAGATTACAAGAGAGAGCTAAGAGTATAAGAGAGGAGTTAAAGAAATGTCAAGCAAATACAAAATAGGCTATTACTATGAGCGTAAAGTAGTTTTGTATTTTCGTAAACAAGGTTGGGATGCTTGGAGAACTCCTAAGTCAGGTACTGTTATTGATGTAATTGCTGTTAAGAACATTGATGGTATTCCGAAGGTTAAGTTGATTCAAATTAAGTCAACTTCGCAAGAAAACTTTTCTTTTTATTCTTTGCCTAGAGAAGAGAGGGCAAAACTCTTGGAATTAGCCCATAGATATATTAACAATTCTCATGTTGATGTAGAGCTTTGGGTTTTCTTTAGAAAGACCCGTAAGAAGAAGGTCATAAACATTAAGGATATTTTAAAGACTACCAATATAGGTTTTTAAATTTTTATAGTTAAAGTTCTTATATGAGTGAAGTTAAGGAAATAGTAGTTTTTACCCTTGATAAGCTGAAAGAAAAAGGTATAAAGGAGATCTCCCTGTCCGAACTAGTTAGATTACTTGTGAGGGTTACTCAAAGAACTGAACAAAGTGTTAGACAAGTCTTAAGAGATCTTGAACTAAAAGGTAAATTGAAAATTGTTGGGGAAACAAAGCGTGGTCCTAAAAAGGTCATACTTGAATGAAGTAGGATTTGTCAAAAAATTACTCAGTGAGGATTTCGTAGTTGTAAAGCTCGTTATCATTCCTCTGAGAGAGTTTATCTTTGTTTATCTAATGCCAGACAAAACAAAGTTCGTTATTAAGGGTGATTTAAACAAACTATTAGAGCTTATTGAGAAAAACTTTTCTGTAGTAAATGTCGAGGAAGATGGGTTAAAGTTTATATATGAAATAATTAAGAAATAATAATGAGCGTCTTGTCACTGTTAATACAATCACTGTTTCTATTTTTGTTTAACCTACTCTGGACTGTGGTATTCTTTGTAGTAGTTTTGTTTATCTTAAGGAAGTTTAGAAGAAAGATTACGAAGGCTATCAGGGATATTATTGAGGAGGCTATATCTGACTTCATGATGCCAAAATTATAAACCTTATTATAAATATATTATATTATGGACGTGAAGGTACTTGGTTTGGCATTAGTAGAGGCCTTAGTATTTGGAGTACTCTTTTACATAATAGGAGGTATAGCAAACTCTTTCTTTTCTGCTATAAACGCAAACGCATTAGGAGCATTGGGTTTCCTAGCTGGATTAATAAAAGCATTCCTTGAACACAGTCAACAAAATCAACAAGGCCAGTCTAATCAAAAATCCTAACCTTTTTTAATATTTTTGATCTATAAACTATACTTTATATATTTAAAGAGGTATAAAGAATAATTATGGACATCCTAAAGGTTTTATGTAATGCATTTTGTAAGAAATACTTTAGCAACTGCGATGACCCAGAATGTGACCAAGAGTTAGAAGAATGTAAAGGAAAATTAGATAAATGTCAACAAGACTATGCAGAACTGTTAGAAGAGTATAGCTCATTGGAAAAACAATATCAAGAAGATAAGACCTATTATGAGTCTAGAATACAAGGTTTGTTGCAGATGCTAGCAAATGCATTACAAGTACCACAGATAACATTACAAGAAACCCCAGTTGAAATAAACTATACGCAAATAGTAAGTACAATTCAGCAAAAGTTAGGAAATGTTGTATTTGATTTAGCAGACGATAGATACTGGACGTTTAGTCAAAATCAGATAGAAAGCATTTTGAAGACGATAAATGAACAAATAAAAGCAAAGTGGACAACAGAAGTGTTTGACTGTGATGATTTTGCACTTACTATGGCTGGATTAACAGCATATACTCTTTATAAGAACGGTTTTAAAGATCAATTAGCTTTTGGAATTGCCTGGTCTTCAGTTCACGCTTTTAACTTCTATATAGACAAGAATTTAGAAATTTGGATATGGGAACCACAAGAAGCAAAGACAATTGGTAAAGCCACAGATTATAAGATTCCTAACGGCATGTATAATATACAGGAATTGTGGCTTATGGGTTAATCAATAAAAATATCAATAAGATAATATATTATTATGGGATTGACAGTGATTGGTAAGTACCTAGTTGGAGTAATACTAGTCATAGCAGGATTAATATTGATGGTACAGGGGAATACAAACATGGGTGTGACTATAATATTATTAGGACTTGGATACTTAGGATTGGCTAAAGATACAGAAGACATAAAGCAATCAATACAGGCCTTCAAGAAGTAATTTTTAATTTTTTAAATGTGGGACTTAGTTATAGCTATTATTTCTGGAATTGTTATCCCTATGACAGTTTATATTTTAGATAGAGTCCGATACATAAATCACAAAATTACAAATATGGAAATTGATATTGGTGAAATTAAGAAGGATATAAACTGGATTAAAAAGTTGTTGAATGAAGTTAGAGAAAAAGTTTTCAAATAATCGCCTATGTCACAACTATTTCAGTAATTTTTGCACTATATTCTGGTGAAGATTGTTGTGTGGATTGCTGTGGGGATTTTTGACTTAGTATAGTGCTAATTAATATTGGTACTATTATACCACCTGCAGCTATTATTGCAATCTTACCTATGTTTGACACCATAATATATAAGTAGTGTTCTCATGTTAAAAACTCTTACCATATGTTAAGAATTCTTACCATAAGGAGTCCTCCATCTTTATGCCATACTTGCTTAGTAACTCTAATCCTCTAGGATGGTATCTAAGTAGCTCTATTAATACATCTTCTAGTGAAACACTTCTCTTTTTCTTCATTAGCTCAAGTTGTAGTTCTTTAAGTGCTAAGAATACTTCATTTCTACATCTTATTGTTAAGACTCTTTCCTTTCCAGTTCTTGGTCTTGCCATGTAATTATAATGTCTTGCTAATTTAATAAACTTGTTGTCTTGAAATCAGAAAAATATAAACTGTAATCAATACAATAATTTTATGGCGTACACAAGTAAGTTGTCTACAGATGACTTAAGAAGCATTGAATCTAATATCATAGATAGAGTTAGAGCTAGAACAGCACAAGTATTGCAAGTTAGCCCAGACCAAATAGCAGTAAGAACATTGATGCCAAAGGAAGATTTAGGATATGCAGATGACGTATGGCAAGTATCATTGACTACACCAGGAGCCTATAATGCGATAGTAAACTTAACAATGCCGCAGAACAAGGTAATATATGTATATGGAATTAAGATACCATCAACGACATATGATCCGCAAATATCTTTTATTAGATTATGGAAGGGTAATGAACTAATAGATATTATAGATACAGAAAGAGTATACGATGGAAAGGAATACAAGGAAATAGTATTAAAGCAGCCAATTGAATTAAACCCCAACGATACATTTAAAGTAGAAGTTTACTTAGCATCTGGAGTAAGTGCTAGTTCATCTTCACCAGTTACAAAGAGCGTAATTATATTAGGATACGTAGGTGAGAAGTTAGGTACAACTATAACATCTCCATTAACACAGTAAAGCTTCTTTTCTTTATTTTTTTGGTTTTTAAATTTCTATAGTAAAGGTTTTTAAATTTTTGTCTAATAGATGTTTTATGGAGTACAGGATTGAGATCGAGACACCTATTCTTGGGGGTTTCTACAAAAATTTGTTTAATTACAGAGTATTTGCTAGGATTGATTTCTCAGAATTTAAGGTAGTAAGATGGAATGTAGTTTCTAGTGAAGATTTAGAGGCTTATATAAAAGAGACTGGAGAGAAGGATGTATCAAAGAAATTAAATGAGGTTTTGGAGTGGAGGCAGGATAGGATAGAAAAATCATTGAAGAAAGCAGGATTAATAAAAATAGACTATCTATTTCCACGAATACATCATGATATAGAATCTATAACAACATTTAGCGATTATTTAAACTGGATAGACTGGGTTTCGGTATTTGCAAGACCATTGTATTACGAAATAAAAGCAAAAACTAATGAAAAGTTTTATTTAAGCAGGGTAATACCAAAGAAAGTTAATTTGATTTTAGTATTTCACTATGTTGAAAAAGAAAAGGCACCAATTGTTTATGAAGCGCTAGGTAGAGGTTCAGAATTTGTAATAGAATCACAAACCGAATTGGAATTGAAGGAACCCCTAGAGTTCAGGATAAGAAAACTAAGAAATCAAGGGTATGGACTTATAAAGTTTTTTTACAATAGATAATATATACTCAGTTACGAGTTCGCCTGTCATCATTCGACTCCACCTTGTTCTTCTAATATCATAGTTCATATTTCTCGCCTCCCGTTCCACCTATCTATAATCAATTATCTTAACTCTTTGTCTACATTCTTTACTTGTTTAATACCAAACAAATTGATAGAACTTTTGATAAACTGAAGTAACAGTTTTGTTTAACCACTCTCTTCCCTCAGGAGTATCAAGCAATTTTTTGTTTTCTGGATTCAGAGAAAGAATTTGATAGAGCAAATTAGCATTAGAAATATATTTCTCAATTACTTTCCAGAACTTTCTAGCAATTAGTCTTATGAGTCCTTGCCATTCAGGATTTTGCGTATAATCCTTAAACAAATTGTAGAATAAGTAATCGTAGATATCGATGTTGTTTTCAATTGCAAACTTTAACCATTCTGGTTTAATATCTTTCAGAGTCTTAACTATTAAGCCATCGACTATTTCTTCAGATAAGCTAAAAAATAAATTAAAGTAGTCATGTGCCTTGGGTTTGCCCGCCATATTTCTTTATATATTCCTCAAAGCTTTCATAACCCTTTTGCTTTCCTATTTCTAATACTTTATCCGTTATATCTGTGCCGTCTGCTAACTGGACTCTCATTCCTTCCGTTGCCATCATGTACGCTGTTTTTAATGTATCCTCATCACTTAATAGTTCTTCAGTTGATTTGTAATCTGTCTTAAATGCTATTTCTCCAGCTTTTAACCTCTTCATAAACACATCATCATCTATCTCTTTTATTTGCTCCTTTGATAATGTTACCCAGTTATCTCCTTGCTTTACTTTGATTGTATCTCCTTCGACTTTTACATTCTCTTTACCAAACATTTCATGTAAATCCTTCAACCTTGTGAAGTGCCCAATCACTACATTATTTTCATCTTGTTCGATATTTTGTGATTGCTCGACTTTAGGTGTTTCTACTTTTTGTTCAGTTTGTTCAACTTTTGGAATTTCTATTTTAGGTTGTTCAACTTTAGGGACTTCTATCTTTTGGGGTTCGGGACTAGGAAAATTTTCGGTTTGT
>NZ_DBPRYF010000054.1:0-9930 GCF_059755235.1 Sulfurisphaera sp. | reverse complement strand
AAATCGGCCTTAGCTAGTTCTAAAAGACTAGGAACGTACATTGACTTATACTTGCTGCACTGGCCTTCAGAAGTGCCAATATGTGAAACCATAAAGGCTTTTGAAGATCTTGTAGATAGAGGAGTAATTAGATTCTTTGGCCTAAGCAATTTTAAACCTAGAGAAATTGAGAAAGCAAATGAGTGTACTAAAAAATACGAGATAGTTGCAATAGAAAACCATTACAGTTTATGGGATAGGAGCGATGAAGAAACTGTTGAATATGCAAACAAAAAAGGACTTCTTTACCTTGCGTATACACCCATAGAAAAAGGAAGAATAAAAAATGACAAACTGTTATCTGAGATTGGAAAGAAATATGGCAAAACACCAATTCAAATCGCTCTTAACTGGTACATTCAAATACCTAGCCTAGTGCCAATAGTTAAAGCGAGTAATATTGCTCACCTAGAAGAAAATGCGGGGGCATTAGGATGGAAATTAGACCAAAATGATTGGAAGGTCATTAATGAACGTTA
Organism: Sulfurisphaera sp.; assembly: GCF_059755235.1. NCBI lineage: Archaea > Thermoproteati > Thermoproteota > Thermoprotei > Sulfolobales > Sulfolobaceae > Sulfurisphaera > Sulfurisphaera sp. The sequence continues at coordinate 9,412 of NZ_DBPRYF010000054.1, read as the reverse complement.
TAAAGAAAGGTGAATAGTCATTTATAATTTAGACTCTACGTACAGTCTTATGGTGTTATTGCATATCTAATGTGTTATAAAGTAGGACCCGAAAATTAACTTAAAAATTCATCAAGAACCAAAAGACAGATCCAATAATAGTAACTGTTTTAAACTTCTCCTCCATTTATAATTTTAGCCGGGTCGTCTAGCGGTCAAGGATCGAGGGCTCTGGCCCCTCGGACCAGGGTTCGAGTCCCTGCCCGGCTACCTTTTCCTTGTCCCCTAATTTCATGGGTGAAGAAAATGACCAATTTTATACTTAACTTTATTTTATTCCATTTTCCTACCACAACAAAAAAAGTTAATTCCATAAATTTTCTAATTAAAAATCATATCATTTGTTTTCACATTTTTTAAGTTACCAAATTTTATATTAGAACCCTTCCTTACCTTTATCCTAATCTTTGTTCTAAAGATACTGCATAAGACAGACCGTTATATTAATCCTATACCAACTTTCCAAGAACCTTATATTTCGGAGAATTTAAACGATAAAATACTTCTTTAATATATTTGTTACAACTGAAGGCCTTGCCTCTAAGGAGGAGATAGAGTCGACTCAACATATTGCAACAGGAGATTAGTTTTAATATCATAAAAGAAAAGAGAGACATTAGTACCGTGAAACTTCATGAATACAGACTTGTTTGACCTTTTTAAGAAAACTTACGTTTACGGGAAGAACTATTTAATCTCTGCCCCAACTGGTTCTGGGAAAACTCACATAGCCAAATACTTGCTTAACAAGGAGAGGGGTATTGTAGTTTACATCTCACCGCTTAAAGCTCTCTCAAGGGAAGTCTACAAAGCGGTAAAAGAAAAGAAAGCTAAATACGTTGATTCAGATGTTTATGAAGATGATTTACGTTACTTCCCCTATGAAGCTCTCTTAACCACTTATGAAAAGTTTGACAGCTCAGTAAGGCATAACTACCGCTGGTTAAGAGATGTCAGTCTGTTAATTATTGATGAAATACACAACGTTGAAAGCGACAGAGGTCTTTCTCTCGAAAACGTGGTGCTCTGGGCTAAAAGGAACTCAGTGCCAATAGTCGCATTAAGCGCTACCATAAGTAATTTGGAACAATACAAGAAGTGGTTAAATGCTGAGTTAATCAAAGTTGAAAAGAGGAAGGTACCTCTACACGAGTGTATTGCTTTTCCCTTTTTCATAAAATGTTACGACAACAACAGGATAATCCCCCTTGAAAAGAGGAAATTAAAGAACGTAAAATTGGACTTACTAGTTAGTACGCTTAACTACATCCTGTCTCTAGGCAAAAACGCTCTAGTGTTTGTCAGAAGTAGGAGCTCAGCTGAGACATTAGCTGATACACTCAAAAAATTCTCAATCCCAGCTTTGCCTTACCACTCTGGTCTAACTTATGAGATAAGGGATGACACACTTAACAAATTCATGAAAGGAGAAGTAAAAGTCCTCGTATCAACAACTGCTTTAGGACAAGGAGTCAACTTACCAGTTTATGCTACAGTTTTTTATGACGTGTCATTGCCAGACGCTGATGAGAAAGGAGGATTTAAGGGATGGAGAGACCTAACACCAGCAGAGTTTAAACAAATCGCTGGAAGAGCTGGAAGACCTAACTTCGACAATGAGGGAATGGCTATTGTAATTACTGAAAATATAAAAGAAATGGATAAAGTGGCTAAGAAATACGTGAATTCTGACGAAAAAGAAGATAAAAGCGAAGAGAAAGTTAATTTCACGCTAGAAAACCTAACTCTAGGAATAGTCAGTTGGTACGAGACTACTTCTAAAGGACTGCAAGAGCTAGTTGATGAGTCTTTTTCTTTTAGAAATAAGAACGTAGAAGATGCACTTCAATACTTGAGCAAACAAAGCCTTGTTACTGAGAACTCTGGTGTTTATAAACTTACAGAACTAGGTAGAGCAGTATCCCTTAGCTATATTGATGTGTCTGCACTAAACGGATTTCCTCTAAACACTGATTTTGATCCACTTGAGGTTGTATCAACATCTCCAGAAGTAGTACAAACACTTAGAGGATGCGATGATGGTAAAGAGCTGATAAATAAGTGGGCTAATGGAGAAGACATCTCCTCTCTATGTATGAAGCTATCTGCAAAAGACCTTGAAGAGGTAATATCTACAGCTAGGTGGATTTCTTTTGCATTATATAGGGTACTGAAAGCGTTAAGACACAAAAAAGTTGGAGAAGCTTTAGAGCTATACGAAAGGATTAAGTACGGACTTCCTAAGGAAGGTGTAGAGATGATAAAAAGCGGTATACCTAGGGATGAGGTAAAGGAGCTTATACAGAGAGGAGTAAAAAGCCTTGATGAGGCTTGTATTATGCAAGACCTCCTAGGTATTTCTATCCCTTGTAAAAGATTTCATGAAGAGCTAAGGGAGTTTGTCGACGAAAACTATGGAAAAGAAGTTGATGTAGATGATCCTAGAGTTGAAGCCCTCAAAAGGTTTGGAATAATCACGGAAGATTATAAGTGGAAAGAGTATAAGGAAGTTAAGAAAGAGAAAATTGTGTGAGAGAAAGGAACTTGTTGACTATTTTATTACGATTTTACTTAAGTTAATATATTAAAAGATAATTATTATTAATCTTATGGATTTAATCTGGTTTAAGAACCATATTCTTATTAGACCGACGCAGATTAATTCCTAAAACTGTAAATTAGTAATGCTTCGAATAGCTTAGTATAGGAGCATAAAATTAACATAGAGAACCAATTGTTTAGTACAACAACCTAATGTAAACACTTATAACCTTGATACAAACAGATTAAATTAGATGATTAGAGTGGCCAGGTCTGAGAATGTGATGAAATGTTTTTATCATGAACTTTAAATAGAAGAAAGGCGAGGAAAATGGTATGAAAGTACTTATAATTTTATCCCTTCTCCTATTTCCTCTTTTCATTCTAGTACTTCATACTTCCACATCTTCTTTCACCCCTAACACTTTCTTTGTCTATAACCAAACGGTAAAAATGGTATTACCAAATGGCACTACAACTACAATAAATCAGATAATATTACAGAGGATTATCGAGGTTTATTCTAACAACACCATTAAAATAAATGAGACGATTTACGATGTAAACCAACATTATTATCTTCCTCCATCAATAATAACAAATAATGCGACTTTCCCTCAAGATCTATATTACATCCCTCCATCAATGTTAGGTGATAACGTGACTAGAGGTGGAGGAGAGCTTTATTTCGTAAACTACTCAGATGGACTTTATGAATATGAAAGCAAAACAAACATACAAGGGGTAACTATAGAGTTCTTTATGTGGGTAAACTCTTCTGGAATAGCAGTTAAAGTTCAGACGCTACAAATAGGGGCAAATTTACAACTAGTAAGCAATGCTACAGCAATTCTATGGAAGACAAACTACTTTAACCCCGAAGTTCCCTTACCTATATTTTCTGGATATACAGAAGCCAATGTAGTTACAGCTAGTTTGAATACAGAGTATAGTTATTATCTACCAGAAAAGATATTTGAGTATATAGTCCTTGGTGGAGTAGTAGCAATAATTGTGATTTTACTTTTCAGGAAATGAGGACAGAAAAATTTAAATAGAAGTTAAGTCCAAATAAAATCCGAGGAAAAAATGTTCAAAGCAACAAAAGCCAAGAAAGGTCTTAGCGGTGCTGTAACAGCACTAATCCTAGTAATAGCATCAGTAATAATAGCTCTAGTAGTAGTTGGCTTCGCATTCGGTCTATTCGGCGCTTTAGGTGGAACACCAACAGTAACACAAGTAGGGACTGGAATATTATATACTTCGGGTTCAAATGAGGGTCAAGCTGTCATAACACTTCACAGCACTGGAAATGTACAAGTTGTTAGTGCAACAATAGTAGGAACTACATATACCGGCTCTGCAGTTTATCCAACAAGTGGTTCATTAACTGCAGGGCAAAACACAGTAACAATTAGCTTCGGTACATTAGGTAGTAATATACTGCCAGGTACTACATATCAGATATCACTAGCATTAAGCGACGGACAAACTGTACAAGTCGCAGTAATAGCTCAATAAATAAGTTAATTTGTTTTTTTCTCACTATTATTCTTTTTCTAAAATTTTTACGGAAACTTTATATTGAATAAGGTTATCTTTTATTTGTGAATCCTTTTCCCTTATTTATTCTAGCTCTGCTTTTTATTTCACTATACCCTAGTGTTTTTGTCGAGTATAAAGTAGAAGTTCATTTTCTGCAACTAAATCAGACTTTAACTGAGATACTTTTTGAAAATATCACCAGAGTTTATGATAACGATACTTTTTCATATAATCTCACAGCTTATGCATTAAATTACTCAACAATAGTAGGGACTGCCACAGAATATGATAATCTAACTTGTCCTTCTTCCTTCTTTTATTTGCCTAACGTAGGTAATTCTACTATTAATAGAAAAGTTCCTTTAACTTTGATCTCAGCAAACAATGGCACGTACATTTACATGGGGAAACAGTACATAGATTATGTTGAAGTAAAGTACTTTTACTATGTTAATTCATCTGGTGTTCCTTATAAAATTGTAATCCTTCAAATCGGAGAAAATGGTAAGCCGGTGGGTAATACAACCTATACGTTAATTGCCTCAAATATCATAAACCATAAGGAAGTGCCAATATTACCTAAAGGATTTAAGTTTGCTAAGGGAACTGAAGTGTCCCTTTCTAGTAGTGTCAACGATTCCCTTAACGAGACTATAGGCTCATATATTTTACCCTTTACTGTTATCTTTGCTGTGGTACTATTGGGGGTGAGAAAATTTGCAAAGAAGATATGAAATTTTACTAGTCATAATTCTCTCCGCCTTAGTTAGTATCCTTGCATTATGGAGAGTTTTCCTACATATTGGTTATATTTATCAAAGGGATTCTTACCCTGCTTATTATTTAACTTCTCGCCAATTAGCTATATCTTTCTTAAATTTCCCAGCAATAATGGACAACATTTATATGCCTATTGAAATTCTCTTATACTTTAACTTAATCTCCCCAGAGTTAGCCGACTGGATATCCTACTTCTTATTCCCATTTGCCTTATCATTTCCCTCAATGTATTTTGCTTCAAGATATTTCCTGGACAGATTTGTAGACGCAAGCAATAGGGTAAAAATCGTGACAAGCATAATAGTTGCGTTTTTCTATTCAATTTCTCCAACAGCTTATTATTTTAGCCATTGGAGCAATTATGCTGCCTTTTACGCTCTTCTTCCAGCCTTAATTGCTGGGGCTTTTTACTCTCTAGAAAAAGGCGGAATTACTGGGGCTTTCCTCCTCTCTTTGTTCGCTTCATTAACTACAACAGACCCTAGAGGTTTTGTCTTTACACTTTTTATCGTCATAACTGTTATACTTTACAGACATAAAAAAGGAGATCTAATTACTTTTCTACTTTCTATTCCTTTTTATGTCTTACTAAATTCCAGGCTTTTCCTCTACCTATTCCTTAACCTTCATTCCTACGTCTCATACGGTTACGGAATTTCAGCCGTCCAGCTATGGCTCAACTATTATACTTTTAACCTACTTGATTCACTAAGAGGACTTTCCCTATTTAGACCCCTAGTATCATATCTTTCTTTCTATGGTACTCCCCTGTCTCACATTAATCTGTTGGTAGTTTACATTTTCTCTTTTGCTTTTGTAGAACTTGGTCTTTTGGGTTACGTCTTTCTTAAAAAGAGAAGTATCACTACTTACTTTTTGTTCCTTTACCTCTTTCTAGTTGTTATTGTTTCCTCCAACGTTTACTTTCTTAATCACAACATAACTCTTAACATTCTTTATCCACTCTGGGGATACTTAGCACAAACCTCTGTGTATCCATATCTTTGGATCTTTTTACCAACATATATTTCAGAGATGATATTAGCCCCTCTTTACTTACTTGTTGCATTAGTTTTAGCTAAAATGCTTGAGAGGTACTACTTTATCCCTCTTGTAATTTTAATCTGTTTAGCTCAGTTCTCATTCTCAGCATCTTTTGTCTTTTCAGGGAATTATCAAGGTCAATATAACCCAGTTAATCCACCCAGTTCAGTTATAGAACTTGGCAAGTTCTTAGAGTCTCATACCGAGGGAAACGTTTTCGTTAACGCTTCTTCTCCATTTAGTGCCTTCTTGCAATTTTTACCTAATGTGACTAATGCCCCATTCTATAACACATCTAAAATAGGAATAATATTAAACGAGGTGGGGGTTCAATACGTTGTAACTACAGAAAACAACACTTACGTAGAGAGCATCATTAACTCTCACAAGGACGTTTTCACTCTAGTTTACAATAATTCTGGTTTCCTAGTGTACAAGAATAATGATTTTACTTATCATATCATATCCCCAGTTTATGTTAATTTCAATTCTACTACAATACCACCAACAAATGAGTCCTTGAACGTTATACCATCTTACCTAATGTTCAATATTCCTCCTAAGTATATTGGTGGTTACATAGGGAATGCCAGTTATGCAGAACTTTTAGCACTCTCAGCATATAAACAAGGTATTAATCCTGTAATACTTAAGGTGAAACGTCTGCCTAATTACACAAACTTTACAGACACTATAAACGTAAATGTATATGACCAAGAGATCCTCTCAAAATTCCCTGGTATTTCATTTATTGGAGTTGGTGAACCTTCATCCTTAAACCTTAACGTCACTCCAGGCTATTACAAGGTAGTCTTAGTATATGTATCTGTACCAGGTGGAGGCACTTTTACGATTACAAACGGGACTTATTCGCTTTCTGTATCCACCTCCTCACCTAATGTCTCTGTTGTCTTTTCGTACCTAGGTAAAATTTTCGTTAGTAAAGGGGCTAAACTTATCTTTAATGGAAATCAAGATTCTTATCTTCTTGACGTGCTTTTTATACCTAATAATATTACATTGCTTACCAACTTTTCTGGTGAGCCGATCTCCTCATATCCTTTTGTTTATGGTAGAGCTCTAGGTACTTCATATACTCCTTCACCTTTCATTCCAGTTCTTGTTAATATGATAACTTTTCTGTTATCTATTTTAATATTCCTAGAAAGGGAAAAGATATTAATAATTATAAGAAACAGAAGCAAAAAGTCCTAGAGAGCACTGACTAAGGTATATAAATTGCTAATATGTTTATTTATATAATGAAAAGGAATATATAAGAACTAGACTTTAAAGAATTAGAAATTATAAATAAGATTAAATAGAAAAAGATCGTATACTAACATCACTATTTGCCATACTTATCAATAAGTTATTTATCACTGAGAGTATCATTTCGACTATTAACAATAATCAAAAATACAAAGCTATCAAACGACAAAAAAGTTTCTAGCAGAATGAATATTTACTGCACAAGAAAGTTATTATTCAAACAAAAGAAATAAAAAGAGGTTTCCCAAGATTTAAAGCCACTTATAAACTAGTACAACAATATCTCTAGAGTGGAAATTAAAGTCGTTTTCTTCTCTATATCTTTTTAATGCCTTTGTAAATTGACTTCTTGGGTATATTCTCATTAGGAACCATTTTTGTAAAGGTAACATAATACAACAGAAGAGGGAGAAAAATTGAAAGTGTTGAGAGATCTGAAGTTAGAAATATGTCTTCATTTTTCGGACCAAAAGATCCATAAGGTGATGTGTAAGCCGTTAGAGTGAAACTGATCATTGTAAAACAACCACTTTCTCTTATCTGTATCGTCTACAGAGTCAATATAAGCTTCTTTATACCTTATTAGACTGTCTAATCTAACCCATGTAAAAAGTCCACATTATTTTTCCTTGATAAATCTCTAGCCTCAATTATTTTAAAATCTCAAATTCAATTTATAAGTGATGATGAGTTTTTAATTGTTGATCTGTGATGAAGGTCTTGAGCTCTGATCAACCCAATACCCACAGAGTCCTCTTAAAGGAGAGAATAAGACATCAAAATGCCTTGTTATAACTGGAAAAGGATTTTTCATTATTTTGTAAAGTCCTTGTCTGTCCTTTTTATCAGTTATTGGTACAACTATTACTCCTTTCTCTTTCATCTGCATATATATTGCAAGAGGAAATGTTGGAGATGCTGTCCAGACTATAGCCTTATCATAGGGCTTTCCCTCTTCATAACCAACACTGCCATCTTGGAAAATTAGATGAACGTTATACTCTTTCAACAAGTTGTTTTTTGCAATATTATACATCTCTTCGTCAAACTCTAAGGTGTAAACGTTTTCAGAGCCAACAATTTCAGCTATTAGTGCTGTGTAATAGCCAGTTCCAGTACCGATTTCAAGTACTTTCTCGCCTTTCTTCAGCTCGAGCAAATCAAGCATTTTTAAACCCAAGGAAAGAGCGGTTGTGTTATAGTTCTTAGTTATTTGGAGAGGTTCATCTACGTAGCTGAGTGAATACGCTTTATCTCTCAAATTCTCTGGTAAGAATTTTCTTCTGTCAACTTTCAAGAATGCCTTTATTACCTCTTCATCGTTTATAAAGGTTCTGATGTAATCTATAATCTCTTGGTTCACTTCAGTTTCTCCTTAAGTTCTATTATGTTATTTTCAGCTTTAAATATGACTGGGATATCTTCTTTGAGTGCAGCTTTAAAGCTCGCAATCATCCACTGTCCAACATCAAACTCTAGCGTTTTATCTACAAGGGAGTCTGAAATGCCAAATGTTTCTGCAATAAGTTGCCTATCATAAGGCCTTGGTAGTGTACTTAGGAAGTAGGTATGTATCTGTTGTATTACATTTGTATTTAAGTAGGCTAACCTCTGTGTGCTTATCAATCCATGTAAGTAGTATTTCCTTCCATGCCTAAGCAGTTTTTCTACTGCTAAAGACGAAGCTTCGCTAAAGTCTTTTTGTTTTGTCTCAAAGGGAATAAACTCTTGCGCCTCATCAAGTACCAAGAGAAGTGTAGGTATTGAGGAATAAGACCTTTTCCTCCTCATAAATAGTTGATCTATTAACAAAGATACTATAAGTCTTGCCTCGTCCATGTTTGGCGACTCTATCACAAATAATCGCGGTGAATCTTGCGAACTGTCTAGCGCTTCAATCGCTAGTTGCTCAATATCGTATTCATCAGAGGTTGGTGGTTCTTGGTTTATATAAGATTTGATAGCTGAGATGAAAGTGAATATTACTGAATTCTCTTTTAATCCTGCCTCTCTAGCTTTTGCCTCAACCTCTGTTAATGCATTTAAAACGTTTTCGTCCACAATATCATCTTTTGTTAACTTCTTTTCTCTCATTAATTTATCAAGTTCTTGTAGAAGCATCATGAAGAATGGTTTTTGTGCTGTAGCAACATATTTGTCCTCTGCTTGGGATCTTACCATATCTATTAGT
>NZ_DBPRYF010000053.1:0-14379 GCF_059755235.1 Sulfurisphaera sp. | reverse complement strand
AGCTTTGTAGTTGCTGACCATCCATATAAGTAGTGTATTTTCTTCAATAACTCGCTGGCCCCTCTATATCCGTGTTTTTTCATCTCATTTATCCATGCAGGGTTTAAGACTTTGGCTCTTACAACCCTTTCTATCTCTTCTTTCATTCCTCTAACTTTAGTAGCAGATATATCCCTTGTGTCTACAGTTACAATCTCAACATCGTTTCTTTTTGTTAATGCCTTAACTGCATTATAGAACCCTCCGTGATAACTATAATAACCGTCATCATTTAGTACATCGTGCTCATCACTTATGTGATTCTTATTTACTACATCCACAGTTGTTAGAGATAAAACTAAGGATTCGGTAGCTTGTTTTCCATAACCTTTCTTAGTATATGCATAACTGCTCCACTGTATCCATACCTTAGCCAAATCCATATCGTTTTTCCAAGCAGATGCTTCTACAGCATAATCTACACCAGCCCCGTAAGCTCCAGACGGATCTCCATAGACCCTATAGAGAGCCATTTCTTTAGCTTCGTCCTTACTTACGCCCATCTCTATGAGTTTAGATAGATGTTCAAGGTAGTGTTTTCTTACATAATTTTTCTCCAGAGGTTCATCTAAATTTGCAACTTTTGCCACTGCGTCATCTATCAGATAAACATAGTTTGGTAAAGTGTCTCTAACGATACCACTTATCCTTACAACGACATCTATTCTAGGTCTTTTTAGCTCATCTAAAGGTATAACTTCTAAACCTCCGACAGATCCGTCAGGTTTCCAAATAGGCCTAACGCCAAGTAAATACAGTATTTGAGCTAACTGCTCCCCATCTGCTTTATATGCATCTATGCTCCAAAGAACTTGGCCTACGCTTTCTGGGTACTTTCCATGCTTTTCTAAATAATATTTAATGAGTTTCTCCGCAGTCTCTACGCCAACCTTCCATGCATAGGGTGTAGGAATAGTAGTTGGATCTACCGCATAAAAGTTTCTGCCAGTCGGTAAAATCTCAATCTTCCCCCTTGTAAGAGCTCCGCTCGCCCCTGGACTGACATATCCTCCGCTTAAGCCCGTGAAAAACCCTTTATACTCGGAGATGCCACTAAGTTTTATTTTCTCAACTATGTCAATTGCTCTTAAGAACGCTTCTTCAACACTTTTCCTTTTATCTTCTCTAAACTTTATTTCACGCACTTGCATAAACCTCACCTTTTAACGAAAAATTAGACTCTAACTCCTGCTTAACAACATCTACAATGTTTGCTTTAAGTTCGGGGTTTCTTAAAATTCGTTCTAATGCCTTTATAGTAACTTTCCTTATTAGCTCAAGTGTCTCAGAGTTTGTAAGTCCAAGTTCGTTTACTTCAGAAGGATTTGACCTCATTCTATCATAGTTTAATCCCATGAATTCAGCAATCACTCTCACTATTGACGGGTAGTTATAAGAATCATACGTCATAACTGTAACTGCATAAGTAGCGAGCTTAGATGGGTCTTCAGGAGGATGTCCAAATATATGTAGCCCCATGTCTATTTGTGTTCCTCTAACCATATCTAGGTATCTATGTACCTCTCTGACAACCTCGTCTGGATCTCCCTCTTTTACCCTAATGTGATTCTTCTTAGCTTTCTCTAGGATATCTTTATACACTATCTCAGCTCTAACAAATTCTCCACTTTGTTTCGCTTTCCAATATTCATCTACTAGATCTTCTAAGTCATCTAAAACATCTGCGACATCCATTGGGGGATATATATGATCTACTATCTTAGCATAAGACCTTCTCTTAGCTACTACCCCCTCCATTGGGTTAGAGACTATATACACATAGAGATGTGGCAAATCGTCTATAGATATCTCAGGCCAGTCAGATGGAGAGAGACCAACTCCTTTACCATGTCTCCACTCTAAGTAACCGTGGGTTCCAAAATGTATGATCATATTGGCTTTGAAGACTCTAGATACCCATCTATAAACGGAAAGCCATTGATGTGGGGGCGTTATTGTTGGATCATGAAGAACTCTGCATGCTCTACCATCACAAGCTGAGCCGGCACAACCTGCTTTAGGCTGTGGCATAATAACTATGTTCCCAAACCTTATGCCTGGAATAGCGAACTTCCCATTATATACCATGCCTACCAGAGCCTTATATGCCCTACCATGTAACACATCTGATGGATGAGCCCAGTCCTTTATCATTTTATTCTTAACGTCCTCTGGAAGCTCATTAAACCATTCTAAGTATGTATTCTCGTCAACGAAGTCAAGAGCTCCACCACGCTTAACAATCTCTTCAATTGGCGTCCATCTAAACTCGCTTATAGCCTTTCTCTCCATAATCATCCTTATTAACTCTTTCCCATTTCTTGGTAACTTTAAGGGATCTCCTACATCATATCCAAGTTCGTGAAGCTTGTGAAGAAGCCTAACTACAGACTCTGGGACATCAAGTCCCCAGCCGACAGCAACATTTGCTTCCAAACCCCTACATGGAGGATTTATAAGGACAATAGCGATCTTCCTCTCTTTAGGTGGCTTTTGTCTCAGCTCTATCCATTTCTTAACTCTTCTAGCTATGTATTTTGTATGAGGTTTAAAGGTCTCGTGTACTCTAGTGCCATCCTCGTTAGTTCTAGTGCCAGAGATGAATATGGGCTCTATAGCTCCATCAACTTCTGGCATGATAACGCTATAAACTTGCGTCATATAACTAATTCCCCATTGATCACTAAGCCACTCATTAACGCTCTTGAAAAAGTCTAGAATAGGAGTTATTACAGGAACATTAAGCTTCATAAGGAGTTCAACCCCTTCAACCTCAGTAAACGACCCTTTCTTTTTCCACCAAGCACCATGATCTAGAAGGAAGAACGTTGTTAGATTAATTAAAACGTCTATTACTGGCTTGCCATCAACAATAAAGAACTCTCTGATTGTATCCTCTTTAGATGGGGTTTTGAAAATATCATCCCTATAACCATGAGTGAATACTGGCAAAACGCCTAGCCCTTCACTTTCTAGGTCTTCTATAAGGTCGTCAATATATTTAGTAGTGCCATAAAGCCAATAGTTCCTGTGAAATAAAATCCCTACCATTGGTCCCTTTGATCCATACCTCTGGAGATAATCTTTAGTGCTTTTAAAGGCTCCAAGTTTAGGATGATAAATTCCATGCCATGGAACCTCTTCAATTGATCCTACATCTACTTTATATCCTAGCTCTCTGAGTATTAGATGAATTAAATTCTTGAGGTTTTCCTCTCCATTAACCTTGAAGTATTTCGTAGCCTCAGCGTATAATTGTAGAGAACATCTATTAAGATGAACATAGTCCTCCAGTAAAGATATAACTACTTTAGCCCCGCTATTCTTGATCTTATCTTCAACTGAGTTTGGAAGTTCGTGGGTATACATAATGATAGCATCAGAATCTGCAATTGTATTGGCATATTTTTCTAAGCCTTGAGTTGTTGTTACTAAATAGTCGAATTTGTAAGTTTTGGATTTCTCCTCTAGAACTTTCTTGAGTAAAGGTAAAATGTCCATCCCCATGCCTATTATAAATGAGATCCTCATTATATCACCTATAAGAGTATTTTTCCTCTAAGTCTTCAAATCTATAAAAAAATTATTATTTTTCTTAGTAGAAAGAACCTTTAGATAGCACTCTGGTGGGGCAAACATAAAACAAGTCGCATCCATATATGTGGATAAGTTATCCATATTATTAAACTTTTCGTCTTTCATGTTTTCTAAGAAAAGCTTATAAATATGGATAACTTATCCAACCAATCCATTAAAACGTTTCTATGAAATACTATTTCCGTATTCAATTATAAAAAGTGAAAAAGAACAAACAATAAGTGAACATTAATTAGAGCAAAAGAAAAACTTCAACTTCTGTAAAGAAACTTTTAAATTAGTAGTCAAGTGAGGCAGAACAACGTACTACGTACATTGATAAAAAGAATTGAACCACATTACCATAAATACACTCAAATACTTAGGCTTCACAGCAAACTTGTAGTAATGTAATAAGTTCTGTGTAATTTAAACTTTCGAAACTAGTGGTTCATATAAAAACTAAGAGGAATAAATTTACCAAATTTATAATAAAAAATTATTTTATATCTTTTTATATAAGATAGCCTAAAAAACTGGAAGAGTAACGTTCAGATTTTCCTTTACCCATGATGTTGTTATATGTTTAGGCGCTGTCCCGTTAACGATAGCATGAAACATTTCTATTGCATAAACTGCAAGAGGTCCTGGCTCGTTGACAAGGTTAGATGCTAGACCACTTAGGAAATAAATTCTACCTTCTTTATAAGCAGTGACATTTTGGATGCCGGGCATGCTAGAGATTTTTGACATTACATAAGTATAGTTTTGTCCCATTTCACCAGCAACAATAACTTGAGGATTAGCTAGCAATAGTTGACTAGGAGAAACTACTGGATATTTTGGAAGGTTAGAAAATACATTTATTCCGCCAGCAGATACAATGATGTTATTAATAAATACATTTCCGCCAGCAGTCCAGAAATCTAAATTGGGGTTTATGTATGCTATATATGCAACAGTTGTGTTCCCAGTAGAGGAGAACTCTGCAATCTTTTGGTTCATCCAATTCACTAATTTCTCTCCTTTAGAAGTTACATTAAAATAAACAGCAATTTTCATTATGTTTGCCTCTATTTGAGAAAATGAATATGCGTAATCACTATTGGTAGCCAATACATTTAAACCCAATTTTTCCATCTCTGGGATATATTGTGCATCTAAGCCGTATTCAACAACTACAACTGTGGGATGAAGCAATAATATCCCAGAAATGTTAGGGTTAATTATACTGTTGAATATTGTAACGTTTTTTGGTATTTCATTAGTTAGGTTAAGATACTGAAGAAGTTGATAGGACCATTTATCCATACCAACAATATATTTTCCAAGTCCTAAAGCAATTAGATCTTGAGTACCGCTTGGGATTAAGCTTACAATTCTTAGTGAATGTTGAGTAGAATTTGCTATTGGCACTGAAGTACTTACTGGAATGTTAGAAGAAGTTGGAGCAGTTACTGTATTGTTTGTGTTGTGATAGCTTATTAGTGCACCAGCAACTACAGCTATAATAACAATTACAGCCACCACGATTCCGATCGTAGACGACTTCATATGGTTAGGATATCCTATCCATATTTATAAGCTTTACTTTAAATAAGTTTAAGATCAAAAAATTTATAATATGGATAGGATATCCAATTCATTATGCTAAAGTACATTTTTGCCGTGCTTCTGCCAGTTTCATTTATTTTAGGACTCTTATATGGAGAAGTTAGGCTGAGCTTTTCTCAAATATTTCACCCTCATGGTGCATACTCAATAATTCTTTATGACATAAGATTACCTACAGTTATCTCTGCTATGCTCATTGGAATTCTTATCTCTTTAAGTGGCGCTGTCCTTCAGCACCTATTAAAAAATCCTCTAGTAGATCCTTATATTGCTGGTACATCTTCTGGTGGGGAATTTGGGGCTATACTCAGTTACTTTCTTTTAGCCTTTAATCTTCCCTTTTCATGGATAATTTATTTCCAACCCATTGTAGCATTTGTTACAGCAACCTTGGCCACATTAATCACTATAGGAATTGGTAGAAAAGGGAACATTTACACAATTGTAGTTGGAGGGATAGTTGTTTCATACATTTTTTCATCCTTAACAACAATTCTCCTTGTAATTTTCCAAGAGAAGTATCCTCAAATACCTCCCATAACTTTCTGGCTCCTGGGTGAAATAGAAATAGTAGGATGGAGAGATGTTATTATCCTCTCTATACTTTCTGCCTTGTTTGTTTTGTTAGCATTAAAGTTCTCTAGAGCTCTGGATTTGGTCTCAATTAGCGATGAAATGAGTTATACACACAAGATTAACCCAGGGAGACAAAGACTTTTTTGGCTTCTATTAGTTAGCTTAGTTAATGCTTATGTAGTTTCAATAGCCGGCATTATAGGGTTTGTTGGAATAATAGTTCCTCACATTGCAAGAAGGATAAATGGTAGTATGAGAGGCTTATCTCTTTACTCACCACTAATAGGAGCAACAATTATGGAATTAAGTAACATTGTATCTCGTGGAGTTTTTGGCACTGTTATACCTTTAACAGCAATAACTGCCTTATTAGCTTCCCCTATAATCCTTTCAATCTTAATTGAGGCTAATCAAAGGAGTGAGGTACAATGATAATCAAAGGGTTGAAAGTTAAATTAGGCAAAAATTTAATCTTGAACGACGTTTCCCTTTCTTTTACTAATGGAGTAAATTTGATTCTAGGTCCAAATGGCTCTGGAAAGACAACGTTAATAAGAACAATTATAGGGATGATAAAGCCAACAGAAGGGGAGATAAAGGTGGAGGAAAACTTATCATTTGCCCCTGCGGAGTTTTACTCCCCTGATATGAAGGTTAGAGACATTATATTTGCAGGGAAAAAGAAAGGGAAATATGAGAAATACATAAAAATGTTTAACGCTGAAGAGTTCCTAGATAGAGACTTTTTAACCCTCAGCTCTGGAGAAAAAAGACTTATACTAGTTATAAAAGCTCTTGCTGAAGGAGATCTAGTAATAATGGATGAGCCATTATCAAACCTTGATATAGCTAAAAGGAAGAAAATTATTGAAAGCATAATGAGGATAAAGGGGGAAAAGCAATTCCTTATTACTGCTCATGAGCTAGAAATGATTAACTTTGCTGATAACGTGATTGTAATGAGAAAAGGGAAAGTTGTTTACCAGGGTGATAGAGAAGGGGTTAATGAAGAATTGCTTTCTTCAGTGTACGGAGTACAAGTTAAAAAAATAAATTATGATGGTTATGTTTTTTTCAAAACGTATTAACATTGTTAATTGATTTATGGGGATTGTTTTAATAACTAGAATTAAAGGTAACTAAGATAAATAATAACTCATGAAGCTTACTACTCCTTGTGAAGAGGCTTACAAAACCACAATCCCAGTTTTAAGAACAGCGATCGCGAGAGGATTAATAGAAAGAGGAATGCCAGTAGTAAAAGCGTCAAAAATTGTCGGAATCTCTGCTACTACATATGAAAAAAATATAAAAGAAAAGAGTGAGGAAATTGAAAAACTTCTTTCTGATGAAGAGATTAAAGATATGATCGAAGCATTAGTTGGTAGAATACTAGGAAATCAAACAATAGAAAGTACTTCGTTCTGCTTACTATGTTCTAAGTCGAGAAAAATATTCAACCTACAGCCTTGCCCTCTATATTAACCTTGATTATGAAAAGTTTTATTAAACATGAGCAATACATAAGTTTATGAACCGTCTAGTAACTTCATTTATTATTTTATTTATAGTAATAGGAGTAGCTGTTGCTACAACAGTAATTCTATCTAATGTTCTTCATATCTCTGTAAAAATAACCTCTGTTGTGAACGCTATCATAATTGGTACAGTAGGTTTTATTGCCACATATATAATTGCAAGAATATTAAAAGAGAAAACAGGGAGTATAGTAGGGAGAACTACTGCTGGAAGTCTTAGTTTGGTAATTCAAGTTTTAGGTTACACTATAGTTCTTATAATTGCTTTAACATCTCTTAATATAGGAGTAACTAGTGCACTATTTGGAGGTACTGTATTTGGATTAGTTATAGGTCTAGCTTTACAGACGTCCTTATCCAACGTGTTTTCAGGGATTTTCATCATCCTTAGTAGACCATTTAACATCGGTGATAGAGTTACAATAACCACATGGCAATATGGGATGTTAGCACCATGGTATCCGCCTAAATACTTCTCTAATGATTTCCTAATTCCGGGATATACCGGCGTAATTACTGACATAGGACTAATGTATACTACAATTTTGACCGATGACAATGTTCCTATGAAAATACCAAATAGCATAATGATACAAGCTGCAGTTTTTACTCATAACGAGGAATACAGGTTGGTAAGGACAAGATACGAGATATCTAAAGATTTAGACCCTGATTCAGTTATTCCTATCCTTGAGGAAAGGTTAAGCAAATTAGATTTCATGGTAAAGAAACCAGTGATAAAAGTTTATGATACAACCTTTACTACCTATGTAATCGTTGTTGATGCCTACTGTAAAGGACAATATGAAGAACCACCAAGAAGTGAGATAATAAAAATTATAATGAAGACAGTTAAAGAGTTACAATCAGTGAAAATTAATGCGAAAGATAGTTCTCACTAGCATAGTTTTTTTAATAATTGGAGTTCTTCTACTTCTCATATATTATGTCTTCTTTCCCTCATTTTACATTAAAGGAGTGTATTTACTTAATCCCGGAGAAAATAAAACCTTGAATATACCGTACTATTCTTACATCTTTGAGTATAAAGATAATATAACTAAACCCCTCAATATAACTCTACAAAGCACAACAATTAACAAATATTACGAAAACAACTCTATCTTTTATTACTTTGGAAATTCATTTGAGGGAAAGGCAATAGTTACTAATAACTATACAACGCCAGTACTGTTTGGTTATGTAGTCATTGACAATACATCGTTTTTCTTTTTCCTTCCAGTTCTTTTTTATCTAGGAATTATAATGATTGCTCTAGGACTTTTAATATTAGGAGCTTTTTATGTTATATTTAGAAAATCAGAAGAAGAAAATAAAAAACAACGAGAATAGTTTATTACCACTGTATTTTTGCTATTTTTTTCAACTCCTATTTTTACAAAGTTATTTATCAATAAGTCAAACAGTAAAGCTAAACCGAACATTAATAATGTGTCTTTTATTGGAGCAGGTGTTAGACCCGGAATGCCAAAAGTTACAATTAAGAACGAAACAATGATGTCTAAAATCATTGATAATAACATTGTCCTGCTAGGCTGTTTCCATTTTAGCAATAAACTTAAATACTTTTGATTATTAATTATTATTTCGAGGAAAAGTTGTATGAAACTCCCTTTGGTGATGCGCTATGCGTGGAGAGGGGAGTTGACAGCAAAACCTCAAGTGGGAGGCTCATGGCGTTAGCCTCGACTGGGCTCCATGCGGTGTGGTTGAAGCTGATGATACCACACCTAGAGCCAACCCAGGCCATAGATCGAAAAGTATTGAGAAATAACTAGAAATGACATGGTCTGGGAAACACATACTATCCCAGAAGTTTTTCATCTCTCTAACATTTAGTAAATTAAAAATATTTGAATAGAGTAAATATGCAAAGATAAGCGTCTACATTACGTAAAGAGCTGGCTTCTCCCCATCCTAAAAGGCGGGGCTTTCAGTTATAAAAGTTCAATAACCTTGTTAACATCACTTTTATCTAGTGAATTGTCTCCATAGAGTATCATTGTGTCTTCACTCTTATTAAATTCTTTCACAGAATTTTATTTAAATTTTCTCGTAGAACGTTCTTTACTTCTCCTCCATATTCTTGAATTCTACCAATATAATCTTC
The DNA here is from genome assembly GCF_059755235.1 of Sulfurisphaera sp. Lineage (NCBI taxonomy): Archaea > Thermoproteati > Thermoproteota > Thermoprotei > Sulfolobales > Sulfolobaceae > Sulfurisphaera > Sulfurisphaera sp. The sequence continues at coordinate 4,905 of NZ_DBPRYF010000053.1, read as the reverse complement.
TAATGAAGGGTCAATAGGTAAATTTACATCTCCTTGGAAATCTCCAAACGGTCTGACTTTCTCGTTACCGCAGTTGAAATAAGACATGTTCACTATAACTGTTGATTTCTTTCCCTTCTCTTTTAGATAGTCAAGTAAGTAATTTACAACTTTAACTGAAACCTTAGAAGGAGTAGTAACTACAACTGGTTTAAAATCTGTTAACTCCTCCAAAACCAGTATCTCATCTCCCAACCCAGGTGGTAAATCAAAGACTACATATTCACTCTTTATTGCTGAATACGCAATTAACTCCTTCATAACATTACTCTGGTTTCTCCCCGGTAATAAGACGTATTTATCCCTTACAATTCCAGCTAAAGAGATTAAACCTACGTTCTTTATATTTACTGGCTGAAGGCCTTCTTTATTTACCTCTAACTCTTTACTCTCTACTCCGAAAAGTTTAGCAATAGCCATTGTATGTATGTCAAGGTCTATTAGCGTAACTGATGAAGGTAATGAAAGGGAAAGCAAAGCCGATATAACGCTTTTTCCGACGCCACCTTTAGCACTCATTACTGCAACGACTTTTTTCCCTTTTAATTTGTCTTTAGCTAGCTCTCGTAATGGCTCCATCCTCTACCACCACATTTTCAATATACATTTCTTGACCTTTAGCTTCAATATCATGAGAACCACAATAAGGGCATTTGAGAAAGGTGGGGAAAAGTTCTGGCATTAAGTGAAGTGGGTATTCCTCCCCATAAGAATTTCTTACGTCATTAAGTTGTCTCTCGACATCAGACAATCTAAATTCTTTACCGCAATTTCTACACTTGAATGTTGGTTCTGCTATTCTAACTTGCAGTTCTGCGGTTTCGGTTACTGGATTTTCCTTCTTTAGCTCATTAAATGCGTCTTTTAGCAAATCAAGATCAAGAAAAGAAAACTGAGGAACTACAAGAGTCACTTTAAGAACTTTCTTGTTAAAATTTTCTGTTAGTGTTTTCACAACTGAATAAGCAATAGACCACTCATGCATGATTATAGTTCTACGTGATTATATTTAAATCTAGCAAAGTGATAAGTCTAACGTCTTCTCCAGTTGAACTATGAATGAAAAGATATTCTAGTTATCATCAATTAGAATTTTATTAAAGACGAAGTTAATGTTTTAATCTGCTTAGTACCAGCTTATAGGTTTTATCATCAACTTTTAACCATCGTATTTCCTCTTCTAGTATCTCTTTTCCATAAAGGGAAAGGTCCCTCAAAATTCTACTAATCTTATCGGATTTACTTTGATTCTCTATTATTGCGTCCTCCAGTTTTCCACCATATTTTACTTTTAAAACAATACTTACAATTTTGTTTATCTCGTCAGGCACACCAACAATGCTATCTCTCAACATTATCTTAACTCTCTTGCATGGATAATTATACTTCTCAGCTAATTTACTTGTAGCATGCTTAAGTCTCCTACCCTTATCTACTATTCCTCCTATTATAAAAACGTCCGTACTTCTAATCATGTTTTCATCAGCAGCTGTATCACCATAAGGATCTAATACTATACAGTTATCTGACTCAATTTCATTGATAATCTTAGCTTTGCCTATCGAAAAGGGGGGAGAGTGAATCAAAGCCAAGTTCCCATCCCACAACCATTTCCTAATAACACTTAACGTAACTTCTACTTGTAAAAGGGTTTTCTTTTTCTCTTCTTCCTCCTCCAGTTCGTCAAATAATCCCATATCGATTACTATTAAGGGGTACTTGGGAAGTCGTAGCTCAACCTTCTTGCCACCTTTTCCAAAAAGGTATTTTACTTTCTCTTCCCCTCTTCCTTTGAAAAGCTGGATTCCCTCTTCTTCTTTTATTTTCAGAGCGTTAATATCAGCGTCTATTAATCCATAATTTCTTAAAAGCATCTTTATAGCTAAGTGTTGTAATTCTGGTTTTTCATGACCTACATATAGCTTATCAATATCATTTTTCTTTAGTTCTTCAGCAAATAACTTACCAATAATCATCTAACATTAGATAAAACTTTTTACAGTTAAAAAATGTTATTACTGATAATGAAAGCTAAGAGAGGAAAAATAGAAAATAAAGAAAGAAAAAGACTATCAGCCGTTGATTTGTTCTTCCTTTCCTTTGGTGGCCAAGCACCTTTCATCTCTTTGCTTACATTTGGTACCGTTATGATTTCTGAAGTGGGAACTGATGGGGCATTGGCAATGCTCGTAGCAACGTTCGTGGTACTCTTTAATGGTCTTGTGATCTATTTTCTTTCAACGAGATTCAAGAGAGGAGGGGGGTATTACATATATGCACTTTACTCTTTGACATCAAGATTAGGATTTAACACTGGTTGGAATTACATTCTCTATTCACTTTCTTATGGAGGAACTTTATTAAGTGGAGGTGCTTTCGCACTATATGTAATCTTATCATCAACATTTTCCTTTGAAATTCCTCAATGGCTTTTAGCTTTAATTGTGACGTCCATAGCCTCAGCATTAGTTATTTCTGGAGTCAAATCATCAGCAAATTATGCAATAGTTATGTCATCAGCCGAGGTGATAGCCCTAGTCTTTCTTTCGATAATCTTTTTAAATGATTCAGCCTGGAATTTTTACAACCCCTTTCATATTAAAGTCTCAATATCAATTTTGTTAGAAGCAGTAGTATACGGGTTAGGAATACCAACTGGTTATAGTTCTATAGCAACTTTAGGCGAAGAAGCTAAGGCAAGTGATATAGGGAAAGCATCAATAACGGTTCTACTTTTTGGAGGATTATTAGCCACGTTTTTCTTCTACTCTCTTGGAGCTTTAGGATTTACTGGTAACCTTGTAGAATATTTACTTTCTAGGTTTGGAATAATAGGTGCTTTAATCCTTGTTTTTATTGCATTAAATGATGGGACACTAGGAGGAGTCTCATATATTCTCTCTAACTCTAGGACTGTTGAAGCTATGGCAAGAGATAAGTTTCTCCCGACTTTCCTCTCAAAAACAAGAAAAGATAAACCTTTGTATGCTGAAATCTTCACCTCTTTAATTTTCATAGCTGTAATAACTGGACTTACCTATTCCCTGGGATTATATACTGTATTTGTTATACTAGGAGCTCTGTCTGGGTTAAACAACTTATTCATTCATGTTTCGGCAAGCGCTTCATTAGTAAGGATTGCATCAAAAAGAATTAGTAAAAATGTAAAGAACTTAATAGAGGTTATAATAGGGGTCATTTCCACGATAATAAGTTTAGGAGTATTCTTTTTCTCTCTGCCTACATTTGAAAAATACATTGTGTATATGTTTTTAGGCTGGATAATTCTAGGCTTCCTAATAGCTGAGGGATTAGAGATTACAAGAGCTGGTCAAAGCCAAGAAGAGTGACTATGATTACCTGGGTCTTAAAGCTTTTAGTCCTTCTTTAAAATATAAATAATCTAGGTAATTAACTCTGTTAATGATTTTTGTTATTTTTAGAAAAGAGTAATTGTGTTCCTATAAAACTATTCTTATAACGTGGTGAAGATTTTAAACAATTATTTGTTATAAATAGGTCCTATATACAACATAGTCCTATATACAACATATTGGAAATAAAAAAAAAAATTTATATAGTAATGCAATATCTAATATTCTTAGGATAATGACAATGAAGAGTTATATAGTTGAAGGTAAAGTTGATGCTGACAGTAGTATATTGTCTAGCGTTATAAAAAAATCAGATAACATTCTTTCTTACATTCCTTATCAAGTAGAAAGAGGTACAAATGAAATAACTTTACGATTCTCAAGATTTTTGCTATTTTCATTCAAAGACACCTTCAGAATAGAGGGGAAAATGGATGCGAAAGGAATGAGTATTTATACACTAGAATCAGAGAAAAAGAACAAATTTGAAATTTTTATAAGTATAAAAGAGGAAAAAGGACAACACCTAGTTAACATTGCAGTAAAATACGAAGGAGAAAAGGAATGGATCGTCAGTAAGTTCTTGCAAGAGATTGGTGAAAGCATTCTAAATGGAATTAAAGAAGAAGTAGGAAAAGTAGCTAGTACGATACAAACTACTGCAGATTTCTCTGAAAATCTAGGAAAACTAAGCTTTATAACAAAACTGTTAATGAAATCTAGGTTAGTTAAAACTGAAGAAGTTGAGATAAGTAAAGGTCAATTTATTCCAGTAATTTCAGATTTAATTCAAGGATTCTTGAGGTATCAATTAATTTATGTTTCTGGCTCTTCAGAGAATAAGTCCTTCAGAATACTTTTTGTTGGAGGAGATGTTAAAGGAGTTTATCTCAGCCTAAATGGAGAAGAAAAATTTGATGAGAAAAACTTAAACGAAATAGAAGGACATTTCAAAGTAAATATATATGTATCTTTAGAACCAGAAGCAATACTAAGAGGTGTTAGAAATGAAAGTGCATGAACCTTATGTACTGTTTGAGGATGAGAAACACAAGTTTATATGGTTAGGATTAGATGAAAGTGACAACGAAAAAGGGATTTTAACAAATCAGTATCTTATAATTCATGAAGGAAAAGGATATTTATTAGACCCAGGGGGATACTATGTTTTTGAAAGAGTTTATCAAAATGTAACTAAGTTTGTAAAGCCAGAGGACATTGTAGCAATACTCTACAGTCATCAAGACCCAGATGTTATAGGAAGTTTAAACTTATGGGTTGATCTAGCTCCAAATGCTAAGATTTATGTATCGGCATTATGGGAGAGATTTCTGCCTCATTTAGGTGCAGAGATGAAAGATAGAATAATTGATATACCAGATGAAGGAATGAGCATAGATTTCATAAAGGCAATACCAGCACACTTTATGCACTCACCCGGTAATTTCCATTATTATGATACTTATAGTAAAATATATTTCTCTGGAGACAT